>NZ_JALCYX010000076.1:0-20150 GCF_022690695.1 Anaeromyxobacter sp. SG17 | reverse complement strand
GCGCCGCCGCGAGCGCCGCGCCGCGGGGCGCCGCCGCCGCCGCGGGCGAGGGGAAGGTCCGGATCGACGCGGACGAGCTCCACTACGCCTTCCAGAAGCGCGAGGTGATCTTCACCGGGAAGCCGGTCGTCCTGACGCGCGGCGACGCGAAGCTCACCTGCGCGCGGCTCGTCGCGACGAACGACGCCCGGGGCGAGGTCTCGCAGGCGATCTGCTCGGGCGACGTCCGCTTCGAGCGCGGCGAGCGGCTCGTCACGTGCGAGAAGGCGACCTACGAGGCGGCGGCGGCGCGGCTCGTGTGCGAGGGGAGCCCGGTGCTGCGGGACGGCCCGAGCGAGGCGCGCGGGACGCGGCTCGTCTACGACCTGAAGCGCGACGAGGCCAAGCTGGAGGGCGCGAAGATGCTCCTGCCCGGCGACGAGGTGGACGCGCGCCGGCGCGAGCTCGAGGCGCGGCGCAAGGGGGGCACGCCGTGACGGCGGACGTCCTCCGCGCCGACGGGCTCGTGAAGAGCTACCGCCGCCGCCGCGTCGTCGACGGCGTCTCGTTCCACGTCTCGCCCGGCGAGGTGGTGGGGCTGCTCGGGCCGAACGGGGCCGGCAAGACCACCTCCTTCAACATGGTGGTCGGCCTCGTGACGCCCGACGGCGGCACCGTCCGGCTCGGCGACACCGAGCTCACCCGCGAGCCGATGCACCGCCGGGCGCGCCTCGGAGTCGGCTACCTGCCGCAGGAGGCGTCCATCTTCCGGCGGCTCACCGTCCGCCAGAACTTCACCGGCGTCCTCGAGGCGCTCGGGGTCGGGCACGCGGAGCGGGAGCGGCGGGCGGAGGCGCTCCTCGCGGAGTTCCGGCTCGAGAAGGTGGCGGAGAGCCTCGGCGAGCAGCTCTCGGGCGGCGAGCGCCGCCGCGCCGAGGTGGCGCGGAGCCTCCTCTCGAACCCGAAGTACATCCTCTTCGACGAGCCGTTCGCGGGCGTCGATCCGATCGCGGTCGGCGAGCTGCAGCGCCTCATCGGCTCGCTGCGCGATCGCGGCATCGGCGTCCTCATCACCGATCACGCCGTGCGCGAGGCCCTCGGCATCTGCGGCCGGGCCTACATCCTGTCCTCGGGGACCATCCTCGAGGCGGGCACCCCCGCCGAGATCGCGGCGAGCCCGCGGGCGCGGGCGGTCTACCTGGGAGAGAAGTTCCGGCTGGACGACGCTCCGGCCATGGAGCGGCGATGAGCCTCGAGCTGAAGCAGCACCTCAAGATGACGCAGCAGCTGGTGATGACCCCCCAGCTGCAGCAGGCCATCAAGCTCCTCCAGCTCTCGCGCATGGAGCTCGTCGACCTCATCCGCACCGAGATGACGGAGAACCCGCTCCTCGAGGATCCGGCCGAGGGCGAGGAGGAGTCGCGCGCCGAGGGGGCGAGCCCGGCGGAGCAGGCGCAGCTCGAGGCGGAGCCGCAGCACAAGGACGCCGAGAAGTCCGAGGAGGTGAAGGGCGAGGAGGGCGCGAACGAGATCGACTGGGATCAGTACCTCGACCACTACCAGCTCCAGGGCCACACCGCGCCGTCGAACCGCGGCCTCACCGACGAGGAGCTGCCCGGCTACGAGGCGACCCTCACCAAGAAGACCGACCTCGTCGACCACCTCGTCTGGCAGCTCCGCCTCTCGAACCTCACGCCCGAGGAGGAGCGCGTCGCGATGCTCGTCATCGGGAACCTCGACGACGACGGCTACTTCAAGATGCCGGCCGTGGAGGGCGAGAGCGAGGAGTCGATGACCCGCGATCCGCTCGTACGCGTGGCGTTCGAGTCGGGCATGGGGGTCGAGTTCGCGGAGGGCGTCCTCAAGAAGGTCCAGTCGCTCGATCCGCCCGGGGTCGCCGCGCGCGACCTCCGCGAGTGCCTCCTCATCCAGGTCCGCCACCTCAACGCCGACACGCCGGAGATCGTGGCGATCATCGAGCGCCACCTCAAGCACCTCGAGTCGAAGAACTACGCGGCCATCGCGAAGGACCTGAAGATCTCGATCGACGAGGTCGTGAAGGCGGTGAAGGTGATCAGCCGCCTCGAGCCGAAGCCGGGCCGGGCCTACTCGGGGGAGGAGGCGCAGTACATCACCCCCGACGTCTACGTGCACAAGATGGGGGACAAGTACGTCACCGTCCTCAACGACGACGGGCTCTCGAAGCTGCGCATCAGCGGGATGTACCGCGCCGCGCTGAAGAACGGCCAGGCGGGCGAGGCGAAGGAGTACATCCAGGAGAAGCTGCGCAGCGCGGTCTGGCTCATCCGCTCCATCCACCAGCGGCAGCGGACGATCTACAAGGTCACCGAGTCGATCGTGAAGTTCCAGCGCGAGTTCCTCGACAAGGGCATCGCGCACCTGCGGCCGCTCATCCTGCGCGACGTGGCGGAGGACATCGGGATGCACGAGTCGACCGTCTCGCGCGTCACGACGAACAAGTACGTCCACACGCCGCAGGGGATCTACGAGCTCAAGTTCTTCTTCAACTCGGCCATCAACCGGACCGGCGGCGACGAGATCGCGAGCGAGGCCGTCAAGAACCACATCAAGCGCATCGTCGCGGCCGAGGACCCGAAGCACCCTCACTCGGACCAGCGCATCGTCGAGATCCTGAAGGACCAGGGCATCGAGATCGCGCGCCGGACGGTCGCCAAGTACCGCGAGGTGCTCGGGATCCTCCCGAGCTCGAAGCGCAAGAAGTACTTCTGAGGCGCGGGCCCGCGGCCGCGGCTCCGCCCCGGCGACGCCCCCGAAGAGCCTCGGGCGGGGGGACGGGGGGAGTGCCCTCCGGCGCGCCTCTGTTATGATTTCACGTGAGCATGTTGCCAGCGTGGGCAGCATCGGCGGCGGCCGCGGCTCCGGGGGACTCGAGGTCCCACCGGTCCGCGGCCGAAGTATTTTCAGCGATCCCGCACAGGAGGCGGTCAATGCAGGTGAACATCACCTTCCGGCATCTCGAGCCCACCGAAGCGTTGAAGTCCCATGTCAAAGGCCGCGTCGAGCACGTCCAGCGCTACATCGACCGGCCGAGCGAGGCCCACGCGGTGCTTCACGTCGAGAACCTGGATCACCACGCCGAGCTCACGGTGAAGGCCGGCCGGTTCCTGCTGCGCGGCACCGCCCGCTCCCAGGACATGTACGCGTCCATCGACCAGGCCGCGGACAAGATCGAGCGGCAGCTGAAGAAGCACAAGGCGAAGCTCTCGAGCCACTACAAGGCGAACGGCACGCCGCCGCCGTGGGCGCCGGTCGAGGTCCGCCACGACGTGCTCGACATCCTCGAGCACCCCGAGCGCCCGAGCCACCGCGTCGTGAAGAGCAAGCAGTTCCAGGCGAAGCCGATGACGATCGACGAGGCGATCCTCCAGCTCGAGCTGCTCGACGCGAAGTTCTACGTCTTCCAGAACTCGGAGGACCGGGCGGTCAACGTCGTCTACCGGCGCGACGAGGGGGGCTTCGGCCTCATCGAGGCGCGGAACAACATCTAACGGGGGCTGCGCCCCCGCCCCGGCGGGGGGGGCGCCCCCCCGCCGGGGCCCCCGGGGGGGGGGGGGGGGGGGCCCCGCGCGGGGGCCCCCCCCCCCCCCCCCCCCCCCCGGGGGGCGCCCGCGGCCGGGGGGGCCCGGTGGTCGTGCCGGGGGGACGCACGAGGCGCGTCCCCCCGGACCCCCCGCTCGCTCCGGCGCAGCCTCATCCGGCTGCGCCTCCGCTCGCACCACGCCGCGAGCGACGCATTCCTCCGCGGGCAGGTTCGGGCTCGGGGGGCTCGCTTCGCTGGCGGTCGCGGCCCGTCGCGGGGCGCCGGTCGGGCTCGCCTCGCTCGGCGACGATCCGTTCGCGAGCGGCCGTGCGACGGCTCCGCTTGCCGTCTTGCCGACGCGTTGCCACCTGTGTTAGCTGACGCCCGGTTCTCTCATGAAGATCGTCGAGTTCCTGCGGCCTGACGCGGTGATCGCGAACCTCTCCGGCCAGACCGGTCAGGCGACGCTCGCGGAGCTCTGCCGCCCGCTCGCGTCCGCCTACAAGGTCGACGGGCAGCGCCTCCTGGAGACGCTGCTCGAGCGCGAGAAGCTGGGCTCGACGGGCATCGGCGAGGGCGTCGCGATCCCGCACGGGAAGGTCCCGGGGCTCCCCGGCCTCATCGCCGCCTTCGGCCGCTCCACCACCGGCATCGACTTCCGCGCGATCGACGGGCGACCCACCCACCTGTTCTTCGCGCTGTTCGCGCCCGAGAACTCCGCGGGCGCGCACCTCAAGGCGCTCGCGCGCATCAGCAGGATCTTCAAGAACGCGACGTTCCGCGAGGCGCTGCTGCGCGCGGGATCCGCCGATGAGATCTTCCGGCTCATCGAGGCGGAGGACGCCAAGTACTGAGCGGCCGACCGGGCGGGTGCCCGGTGCGGCGCCGCGGCGCATCCCCCGCTCATCGCCGGCTCTGCGATCGTTTGATGGTAATGTCGGGCCGCGTCAGGCCCGCTCGAAGCGCCGCCGCTTTGCGATCACCATCGGCCGAGCGCCTCGCGTCCTCGCAAGGAGAACGTCTTCAGTGGCCTCGAACTTCATGCGGATCGACTGCTCCGGGATGCGCTGCCCCCAGCCGGTGCTGAAGCTCGCCGTAGAGACCGCCGAGACGCCTGCCGGTACGGTCGTGGAAATCGTGGGCGACTGCCCGACGTTCGAGAAGGACATCCGGACCTTCTGCGAGCGGCGCAAGAAGACGCTCCTCTCCGTCCGTCCCGATGCGCAGAGGGTCGTCATCCAGATCCAGTACTGAGAGGCCGTGACACAGAGCGGAGCGCGGCAGCCCGGCCCGACCGAGCCCACCCCGGACACGCAGCACCGCGCGACCGGCGTCTATCTCTGCCGCTGCGGCCCGAACCTCGGGGCGGTGGTTGAGCTCGGCTCGCTCGGCGCTCCGTCGGCGTGGCCGGGAGCCGGCGACGTCGCGGTCCACGACGTGCTGTGCTCCGAGGAAGGGAAGGCCTGGCTCGCCGCCCGGATCCGGGAGCGCGGGCTCGAGCGCGTCGTCATCGGCGCCTGCTCCCCACGGGAGCACGAGGCGACGTTCCGGGCGGTGCTCGAGGGGGCGGGCCGTTCGCCCGAGCACCTGCAGCTCGTGAACCTGCGCGAGCAGGTGGAGTGGGTGGGGGGCGATCCCGCGGAGGCCACCGAGCGGGCGCGCCGGCTCCTCTCGGCGGGGCTCGCGCGGGTCCGCCTGCACCGGCCGATTCCCCGCGCGGAGGTGGCGGCCTCGCCCGACGTCCTCGTCGTGGGCGGCGGCGCGGCGGGGATCGCGGCCGCGCGCGCGCTCGCCCGGCGCGAGCGCAGGGTCTACCTCGTGGAGCGCGCGTTCGCGCTCGGCGGGCTCGCCAACCGGCTCGACGAGATCTTCCCCGCGGGCGAGTGCGCGAGCTGCTTCATGGAGCCGGTGCTCGACGAGGTGCTCCACTCCGAGCGGATCGAGGTGCTGACGGGCGCCGAGCTCCGCCGGGTGCGCGGCGCCCACGGGAGGTTCGCGGTCGAGCTCGCGATCGCGCCGCGCGGCGTCGATCCGGCGGTGTGCCTGGGATGCGCCTCCTGCAGCGCGGCCTGTCCCGCCGTGCGCGCCGACCCGGACGGCGGACCGGCGCGGAAGGCGATCGGCGTCCCGTACCCGGGCGCGCTCCCGCACGCCTCCGCCATCGATCGCGCGGCGTGCCTGCGCGCCCGCGGCGAGGCCTGCGACGCCTGCGCCCGGGCCTGCCCGTTCGGCGCCGTCCGGCTGGACGAGCCGGCGCGCACCCGCGAGGTCACGGTGGGGGCGATCGTGGTCGCCACGGGGATGAGGCCGGGCGAGGTGGCGGGGCCGGACGGCGTCGTCTCGACGTACGCGCTCGAGCGGATGCTCCACCCGGACGGCCCGACGGGCGGCGAGGTTCGAGGCGCGGGCGGGCGGCCGCCGCGCGCGGTGCTGCTCGCCGCGACCGCGGACGAGGACGGGTCCCTCCCGGGGGAGGAGCTCCTGAAGCTCGCGAGCCGGCTCCGCGCGCGCCTGCCGGCCGCGCGGATCGCGGTCGCGGGCGGGCTCGATCGCGCGCCCGGCGCGGCGCGGCGGGCGGCGGCCCTCGCGGCGAGCGGGGTCGAGCTCCTGCCCGGGACGCTCGTGCCCGGCGCGGTCGAGGCGTGCACGGACGGACTGCGCGCGCGCCTTTCCGACGGGGCGGTGCGGACGGCCGAGCTCGTCGCGATCCACGCGCCAGCGCGCGGCGCGGACGGGGCCGAGGCGCTCGCGCGGCTCCTCCGCGTCGACTCGGACGCGCGCGGGTTCCTCGCCGACGGGGGCGCGAGCCCCTTCGAGCCCACCGCGACGCGCATCGCGGGCGTTTACGTCGCCGGCGCGGCGGCCGGGCCTCGCCCCGTCCACGAGGCGATCCGCGACGGCACCGCCGCCGCCGGGCTGGTGCTCGCCTCGCTCGCCCCGGGCGACCTCTTGCCGCTCGAGCCGCTCGCCGCCGAGATCGACCCTGCCCGCTGCGGCGGCTGCGCGCTGTGCGTGGCGGCCTGCCCCTTCGGCGCCGTCGGCCTCGACCCCGCGACCGGGCGGGCGGTGGTGGCGGCGGTGCACTGCCGAGGCTGCGGCACCTGCGTCGCCGCCTGCCCGGCGGGCGCGGCGACCGCGCGGCACTTCACCGGCGCGCAGATCGCGGCGGAGATCACGGCGCTCCTGCGCGGCGCGCCGGGGAGCGGGGGGTAGCCGCGGATGGCGCACGAGCCCCGCATCATCGCGTTCCTGTGCAGCTGGTGCGCGTACTCGGCGGCCGACCGCGCCGGGCAGGCGCGCCTCGAGTACCCGCAGAGCCTCCTCACCGTGCGCGTCATGTGCAGCGGGCGCGTCGAGCCGGCCTTCGTGCTCCAGGCCTTCCGCGAGGGCGCGGACGGCGTGCTCGTGGCGGGCTGCCACCCCGGCGACTGCCACTACGTCGACGGCAATCTCAGGGCTGCCGCGCGCCACGCGGTGCTGGTGCGCGCCCTCGAGCAGGCGGGCATCGAGCCCGAGCGCTTCCGGCTCGCCTGGGCGAGCGCGGCGGAGGGCGAGCGCTTCGCCGCCACCGTGCGCGAGATGACCGAGGCCCTCCGGGCGCTCGGGCCGCTCGCCTACCCGGCCCGCGCCGCCCTCGATGCTGGTCTCTCGCCCGCGCCCGAGGGCGTCGAGGACGGGCGGTCCCCCGCGCCCGCGCGCGGAGGGCCGCCCGTGCCCGCGGGGCCGCTTCCGCCGCGCGCCCCCGGCAAGCCGCGCGTCGCCTTCTACTGGAACGCCTCCTGCGGCGGCTGCGAGGAGGCGGTGATGGATCTCGGCGAGGGGCTCGCGTCCCTGCTCGAGCGCGTCGAGGTGGTGCTCTGGCCGGTGGCGCTCGATCACAAGCGGGCCGACGTCGAGGCGCTGCCCGACGGCGGGATCGACGTCGCGTTCGTGAACGGCGCGGTGCGGCTCAGCGAGCAGGACGAGTGGTCGCGGCTCCTGCGTCGCAAGGCGCGCGTGCTGGTCTCGTTCGGCGCCTGCGCGCACATGGGCGGCGTGGTCGGGCTCGGAAACCTCTCGTCGGCGGCCGAGCTCCTCGATGCGGCCTACAGCCGCCCGGCGTCGGTCTCGAACCCGGAGGCGCCGCTCCCGGGCGGCCCGGTCGCCGGAGGAGGCGGCCTCTCGCTCCCCGTGCTCCTCTCCCGCGCGCTCCCGCTCGCCGAGGTGGTCCCGGTGGACTACACCGTCCCGGGCTGCCCGCCCTCGCCGGCGATCGTCGCGGCCGCGCTCGACGCGCTCCTCGGCGACGCCCTCCCGCTGCCCGGCGCCGTGCTCGCGCCGAACGTCGCCCTCTGCGACGGGTGCCCGCGCAAGGGCTCGCGGCCGGAGCGCCTCTCGGTGGCGTCGCTGCGCCGCATCGCCACCACCGCGCTCGACCCGGAGCGCTGCTTCCTCGCGCAGGGGCTCGTCTGCCTCGGGCCGGGGACGCGAGCGGGCTGCCAGCCGGGCTGCATCGAGGCGGGCATGCCGTGCCGGGGCTGCTTCGGTCCGCTCGACGGCGTGCGCGATCCGGGCGCGGCGATGCTGTCCGCGTTCGCGTCGCTCTTCGCGGGCGGCGAGGCGGAGGTGGTCGCGCTCGCGGACGCGCTGCCCGATCCGGCGGGCACCTTCTGGCGCTACTCGTACGCGGCCGGGCTCGTGCCCGCGCGCGTGCGGCCCGCCTCGGAGGGGGGCGAGGGATGACGCGCCGGATCACCATCGACCCGATCACGCGCCTCGAGGGTCACGGCAAGATCGAGGTCTTCCTCGACGCCGACGGGAACGCGGAGAGCGCGTTCCTGCAGGTGCCGGAGCTGCGCGGGTTCGAGCGCTTCTGCGTGGGCCGGCCTGCGGAGGAGATGCCGCAGCTCACCGCCCACGTCTGCGGCGTCTGCCCGGCGGCACACCACATCGCGGCCGCCCGCGCGCTCGACGCGCTGTACGGCGTCGTCCCGCCCGCCGCGGCCCGGAAGCTCCAGGCGCTCTACTACAACCTGTTCATCTTCGAGGATCACCTCCTCCACTACTGGTACATGGGCGGGCCGGACTTCTACGCCGGCTCCTCGGCGCCCGCGCCCATGCGGAGCATCGTCGGCGTCCTCGCGAAGGTCGGCGCGGACCTCGGCCGGCGCATCCTCGGCGCCCGCAAGGAGGCGCGCGAGCTCATGGCCGCCATCGCGGGGCGCACCATCCACCCCGTGTTCGCGCTGCCGGGCGGAGTCTCCCGCCCGCTCGACCCCGAGACCGTCCGCCGCGCCCGCGAGCTCGCGCCCGGGCTCGTCCGGTTCGCGGCCGACACGCTCGAGTCGTTCCGCGCGGCGGTGCTCGGGAGCGGCGAGTACGGCGAGGCGCTCTCGAGCGAGGTGTACCGCGTCCGCTGCCACTCGATGGGCATGGTGGACGAGGCGGGGCGGCTCACCTTCCTCGACGGAGCGCTGCGGGTGGTGGATCCGCAGGGCGGCGAGCTCGCGCGCTTCCAGCCGAGAGACTGGCTCCTCCACCTCGCCGAGCGGGTCGAGCCCTGGACCTACGCGAAGCTCACCTTCCTCAAGGCGAAGGGCTGGACGGGATTCACGGAGGGTGACGAGAGCGGGCTCTACCGGGTCGGGCCGCTCGCGCGGCTCAACGTCGCGCGCGCGATGGCGACGCCGCGCGCCGAGGCGGAGCGCCAGCGGCTCTTCGACGCGCTCGGCTGGCCGGCCCATCAGACGCTCGCGTTCCACTGGGCGCGCCTCGTGGAGGCGCTCCAGGCGGCGGAGGCGGTCGAGGCGCTCGCGGCGGATCCGGACCTCGAGGCGCGCGAGCCGAGCCAGGTCCGCACCGTGCCCGCGCCGCTCGCGGGGCCGTCCGAGGGGGTCGGCGTGGTCGAGGCGCCGCGCGGCACGCTCATCCACCACTACGCCACCGACGCGGACGGCCTGCTCACCGCCGCGAACCTCGTCGTGGCCTCCCAGCACAACGCCGCCCCGGTGCAGATCTCGGTGCGCAAGGCGGCGCGCGGGCTCATCCGGAACGGGAAGGTCGATCCCGCGCTCCTGAACCAGCTCGAGATGGCGTTCCGCGCCTACGACCCCTGCAACGCCTGCGCGTCGCACGCGCTCCCCGGCGAGCTGCCCCTCATCGTCACCGTGCGCGGGCCGGACGGCGCGGTGCGCGAGGTGATCCGGCGGCGGGAGTCCACCGAGGATGACGGTGCCGACGCCGGGGCGGGGGAGTGAGCGTCCCGGTCCTCGTCCTCTGCCTCGGGAACGCGCTCCGCAGGGACGACGCGGTGGCGCTCCACGTCGCGGATGCGCTCTCGCGCGAGGGCGCGCCGGGCGTCACCGTCCGGCGCAGCGCGGCCGCCGGGCTCTACCTCCTCGACGACATGGAGGGCTTCGACCGCGTCGTGGTGGTGGACGCGGTGCGGACCGGCGGTCATCCGCCCGGGACGGTGCTCGCCTTCCCGCTCGACGCGCTCCACGCGCCCGAGGGGCCCTCGCCCCACGCCATCGGCCTGCCCTCCGCGCTCGCTCGCGCCGCGGCGGCGGGCGCGCCGGTCCCGTCGCGCATCGAGGTGGTCGCCGTCGAGGCGCTGGCGCTGGACGAGGTGGGCGAGGGGCTCACGCCCGCGGTCGCCGCGGCGGTCCCCGCGGCCGTCGCCGCGGTGTGGCGGGCGGTGGCCGCGCTCGCCGCGCCGTGAGGACCCCCGCTGCGAGGGCCCACACGGGACCTCGGCAGCGTGCAGCGCTCATCACAGCGCCGCGTCGATCCGCTCCAGGGCCTCGCGCGCGCCGCTCGCGATGGAGAGGTGCGGCGGGCGCACCTCCGGCTCGCGCGGGTTCACGCGCACGAGCGTCGCGCCCGGGCGGGCGCCGAGCCGCTCGGAGTGCCAGCGGATCGTCGGCACGGCCGTGCCCGCCCCGAGCTCCAGGATCACGAGGCGCGCCTCGCCCCGCTCGTCGAGCCACGCCTCGAAGCGGTCGGCCTGGGCGTCGGTGCGCGACGAGAGCCACGCGCCGTCGCCGAACATGAGGATGTTCGGGCGCGCCACACCGCGGCAGCGGAGGCAGCGCGGGATGCGCTGCGCGCGCATGGTCGTCGCGTCCACTGCGACGTCCTCCTCGTTCGGCCAGATCGCCCCGCAGCACGGCTCGGTGCACTGGAGGTGGTGGATGGAGCCGTGGACCTCGAGCACCTGCTCCGCGGGAAAACCCGCCTTCTGGAACTGACCGTCCACGTTCGAGGTGACGACGAAGCAGGGGAGGCCGAGTCGCTCCGACCAGCGCAGGAGGAGCGCGAAGCCGGGGTGCGGCGCGGTCTCCCGGTAGAGGCGCGCCCGGTGCCCGTAGAAGCCCCAGCCGAACGCCGGGTCCGCCTCGAAGTGGACCGGGTTCGCCGCGTCCACGAACGAGATCCCGAGCCGCTCGTAGGGCGGGTACGCCTTCCAGAAGCCCCGGTCGCCGCGAAAGTCCGGGAGCCCGGAGTCGACGCCCATGCCGGCGCCGGCGGTGACCACGAGCGCGCCGGCCGAGCGGAGCGCGGCGGCGGCGGCGGCGTGCGGGTCGGGCATGCGCCGGATTGTACGGCGACCGGCCCCGAGGCGGCGCGGCGCGGCGCGCTCGTGAGGGGCCCCGGCTCGTCCCGGGCCGGGGGGCCGGTTAGGGAACGAGGGTGCAGCTCGCCGAGCTCGTCCAGGCCTCGAACGCCGTCGCCCGCACCGCCGCCCGGCTGGAGAAGATCGCGCGGCTCGTGGAGGCGCTGCGCGCGCTCGCGCCGGAGGAGCGGCGCGCCGGGGCGAGCTGGCTCTCGGGGGAGCTCGCCCAGGGGCGCATCGGGCTCGGCCCCGCCGCGGTGCGGCGTGCGCTCGCGGCGACGGAGCCGGCGGGCGCGGCGACGCTCTCGGTCGCGGAGGTGGACGCCGCGCTCGACCGGATCGCGGCGGCGCGCGGCGGCGGCTCGGGCGGCGAGCGCGCGCGGCTCCTCGCGGCGCTCCTCGCGCGCGGCACCGCCGAGGAGCGCGACTTCCTCGGGCGGCTCCTGCTCGGCGAGCTGCGCCAGGGCGCGCTCGAGGGTGTGCTGGTGGAGGCGGTGGCGCGCGCCGCGGGGCTCTCCGCGAGCGACGTGCGCCGGGCGGTGATGATGGGCGGCGCGCTCGCGCCGGTGACCGAGGCCGCGCTCTCGGAGGGCGCGGCGGGGCTCGCCCGGTTCCGGCTGCGGCTCCTGGAGCCCGTCCAGCCGATGCTCGCGCAGCCGGCCGGCGGGGTGGACGAGGCGCTCGACGCGCTCGGCGAGGCCGCGCTCGAGTGGAAGCTCGACGGCGCGCGCGTGCAGGTCCACAAGGACGGGGAGCGGGTGCGCGTCTTCTCGCGGACGCTGCGCGACGTGACGGTGGCGGTCCCGGAGGTGGCGGAGGCGGTGCGCGCGCTCCCCGCCTCCTCGCTCGTGCTCGACGGCGAGGCGATCGCGCTCCGCGCCGACGGCTCGCCCGAGCCGTTCCAGGTCACCATGCGCCGCTTCGGCCGGAAGCTCGAGGTGGGGCGCCTGCGCGAGGAGCTGCCGCTCTCGGTGCTGTTCTTCGACGCGCTCCACGCCGGGGGGGAGGACCTCGTCCTCTTGCCCTTCCGCGAGCGGCACGCTGCGCTGGCGGACGCGCTGCCCGGGCCCCTGCGCGTGCCCCGCCTCGTCACCTCCGACCGCGCGGCCGCCCAGGCCTTCCTCGACGGCGCGCTCGCGCGCGGCCACGAGGGGCTCGTGGCGAAGTCGCTCGCGGCGCCCTACGAGGCGGGCCGCCGCGGCGCGAGCTGGCTCAAGGTGAAGCGCGCGCACACGCTCGATCTCGTGGTGCTCGCCGCGGAGTGGGGCAGCGGCCGCCGCCGGGGCTGGCTCTCCAACCTGCACCTCGGCGCGCGCGATCCCGCGACCGGCGGGTTCGCCATGCTGGGCAAGACGTTCAAGGGCATGACCGACGAGATGCTCGCCTGGCAGACCGAGCGCTTCCGCGCGCTGGCGCTCGGCACGACCGACGGGTACGTGGTCCACCTTCGCCCGGAGGTGGTGGTGGAGATCGCGTTCGACGGGCTGCAGGAGAGCCCCCGCTACCCGGCGGGCCTCGCGCTGCGGTTCGCGCGCGTGAAGCGCTACCGTCCGGACAAGCGCCCCGAGGACGCGGACACGATCGAGATTGTGCGCGCGATCCACGCGCAGCAGCTGGCGGGGGAGCGCCGGCCGTGATTCACTGAACGTCATGCGTTCCGCCGTCGCCGCCGCGCTCGCCGCGTGCCTGCTCCTCGCCCCCGCTGCCCGCGCCCGCCCGGTCCGCGCGCCGGAGCCGCCCGAGCACCCGCGCGTGCGCCTCGAGACCGAGCTCGGCGCGATCGAGCTCGAGCTCGATCGGGCGCGTGCCCCTCGCACCACGGCGAACTTCCTGCGCTACGTCGAGGCGGGCCGCTACGACGGCGGCCGTTTCCACCGCACCGTGCGCGCCGACAACCAGCCCGACGACCGCGTCCGCATCGCGGTCGTCCAGGCGGGCGTCGATCCGGCGAAGGAGGCCGAGGACTTCCCGCCGATCGCGCTGGAGCGGACGCGCGACACGGGCCTCCGTCACCGCGCCGGGACGCTCTCCATGGCCCGAGCCCGACCGGACACCGCGACGAGCGACTTCTTCGTCTGCCTCGACGACGAGCCCGAGCTCGACTCGGGTGGACGCCGGAACCCGGACGGTCAAGGCTTTGCCGCCTTCGGGCGCGTCACCGCCGGAATGGACGTCGTGCGCCGCATCCACGCGTCGCCCGCCAAGGGCCAGGCGCTCGATCCGCCCGTCCGCATCCTGCGCGCGCGCCTCATGGGGACCCGCTGATCGCGGGAGCCTCCGTCGATTGCGGCGTTCCGCCGCATCGCTAGATCCCTCCCCGACGCCGCGCCGACCGGGCCGCGCGGCCGGCGGCGACCCCGATCGCCGCGGCCCGCGATCGACGAGCGCCACGAGGAGAGCGACATGGCCGACGTGAAGGCGATCCATGACGAGGTGAAGCAGCTGTTCGGGCTCGTGCCGACCTGGGTGAAGGAGATGCCCGAGTCGGCGGTGACCGGCTTCTGGACGCTGATGCGCGACTTCCAGCTCGCGGAGACGCGCATCCCGAACAAGTACAAGGAGCTCATGGGGCTCGCGGTGGCCGGCGCGACCCGCTGCCGCTACTGCGCGCTGTTCCACACCGAGGCGGCGCGAATGTTCGGCGCCACCGACGAGGAGATCGCCGAGGCGAGCATGATGAGCGCCGCGACGATGGCGGGGAGCACGTTCCTCAACGCGCAGCAGACCGACTACGACACCTTCGCCCGCGAGCTGCGCGAGATGCTCGAGTACATCCGCGCCCACCAGCCCGCCGCGGCCGCCGCTACGAGCGCCACCCAGCAGCAGCCGCCGATGCAGCATTGAGGGTCTAACCGGGGCTCGCCACACGCATGCTTCGCGGGAGGGGCCCCGCGCAACGCGCGGGGAGGGGCGAAGCCCCTCCCCGCCCCCGCCTGAGCACGGGGTGAGTGCCAGCGTGCTGCTGCACGCGATCAGCAGGGAGGGGCCCCGTCGCGAAGCGACGGGGAGGGACGCAGTCCCTCCCGGCGGGGAACGGTCGCGAACCCGCGTCAGCGGGCGCGACCGTTCACGGCCCCCGCCGAGCAGGGGTGGGGCCCCGACGAGCTTTGCTCGGCGGGGCGGGGGACGGAGTCCCCCGCTTCTAATGATTCACGAAGTGAAAGAGACGATCCCAGCGCGGCCCGCCCGGACCCCAGGACACGAGCGCGAGCCAGGCGCGGCCCTTGATGCGGCCGACCGGCACCGGGCCGAACACGCGGCTGTCGGCGGAGTGGTCGCGGTGGTCGCCGGCGAGCCACACCGTCCCGTCGGGCACCTTCACCGACGGTACGTCACCGCACGGCAGGTAAGGCGTGCAGAAGGTGTGGTAGCGGTGATCGACGAGCGACTCGACGAAGTCGACGCACGGCTCCTCGCGCCAGGGGCCGCCCTCGTTCTTGTTCCAGTAGTTGCAGCGTCCGGGGACGCGCTCGCGCGGTACCGGCGCGCCGTTCACGACGAGGTGGCCGTCCCGGATCTCGACCGTGTCGCCGCCCACGGCGACCACCCGCTTGATGAGGTCGTCGTCGCGCGGGTTCCCGGGCGGCGCGAGCAGCACGACGATGTCGCCGCGCGCCGGGCTGCGCCAGGTGGCCTGCGCCGTCTCGGTGAACGGCAGGCGCGCCCCGTAGGCCCACTTCTCGACGATGACGTAGTCGCCGATCTGCAGGGTCGGGATCATCGAGCCCGACGGGATGTAGACGGCCTCGTAGAGGAACGTCCGGAACGCGAGGACCGCGAGGATGGTGAACGTCCAGCCCCGCACCTCTTTGACGAGCTTCGACCGGTCCACGCGCCCCGCGTCTCCTATTCGGTCCGCATCGCCTCGACGGGGTCGAGCTTCGACGCCCGGGCGGCGGGGTAGATGCCGAACAGGAGGCCTGCCCCGCCCGCGGAGGCGAGGGAGACTATCACCGCCCACGCCGGGATGCTCGCGGGAACTTGCCAGATCTCCCGCGCCCCGAGCGCGAGGCCCGCGCCGAGCAGGACGCCCACGAGCCCCCCGAGGGCCGAGAGGACGACCGACTCAACGAGGAACTGGGAGAGGATGCGCCGGCGGCGCGCGCCGAGCGCCATGCGGATGCCGATCTCGCGCGTCCGCTCGGTCACCGACACGAGCATGATGTTCATGACGCCGATGCCGCCGACGAGGAGCGCGAGCGCGCACACGCCGAACGTCGCGGCGCCCACCATCTTGGCGAGGTTGTCGAAGAGCTGGGCGGAGGTGTCGTTCGAGAAGATCTCGAAGTCGCTCTCCTCGTGCGGCGCGAGCCCGCGGATGCGGCGGAGCTTCGCCACCACCTCCTCGAGCGCCCTGGGCGCGTCGTCCGGCGTCGTCGCGACCACGGCGATGTTGTTGTTCCGCACCTTCCCGAGCGCGCGCTCGTAGGCGGTCCACGGCACGACCGCCCATCCGTCCTTCGACTGGCCGAGGAGCGAACCCTCGCGCTCGGCGACCCCGATGACCTCGAAGGGCACGCCGCGGACGCGGACCTCCTGGCCGAGCGGATCCTGGCCGGGGAAGAGGATGTCCTGGACGTCGGCGCCGATGACGATGACCCGCCGGCCGAGCTGGACGTCGGTGTGGCTGAGGAACCGGCCGAGGGCGATGTCGACGCCGTTCGCGCGCTCGTAGTCCGGCAGCGCGCCGCAGACGCTGATGTTCTGCTTGGTCGTGCGATCCCGGGTGGCGAGGGCCTCCGGCCGGCGCGCCCACTCCTCGATCGAAACGTAGGCGACGTGCGGCAGCTCGCGGAGCGCCTCGCCCTGCTCGCGGGTGAGGTCCGGGCGCCGTTCGTACTTCCGGTGGTCGTGCGGGCCGAACTGGAGCGCGGGCCACTTCTGCACCTGGAAGGCGCCCGCGCCGAGCGCGGCGAAGTCGCTCGTGAGCTTCAGGCGGAACCCCTCGGTGAGCGACATCATCGCGACCACCGTGGACGCGCCGATCACGATGCCGAGCAGGGTGAGCACGGAGCGCAGGACGTTCGCGCGGAGCGTCCCGAGGGCCATCGCGATGGTGTCGAGGAGGGCGGTCATTCGTAGCGCAGCGCCTCCACCGGATCGAGCCGAGCGGCCCGCCAGGCGGGCCACGAGCCGAAGAGGAGCCCCACGCCGGCCGAGAAGCCGATGCCGAGCGCCACCGCCGAGGGCGTCGCCGCGGCGGCGAGCGGCGTGAGGAGCGCGACGAGCTGGGCGACGCCCAGGCCGAGCGCCGTCCCGACCGCCCCGCCGAGCGCCGCCACCACCGAGGACTCGATGAGGAACTGGAGCAGGATCGTGCGCCGCCGCGCGCCCAGGGCGCGCCGCACGCCGATCTCGCGGGTCCGCTCGGTGACCGACACCAGCATGATGTTCATGATGCCGATGCCGCCCACGACGAGGGTGATCATGCCGACGCCGATGGCCACGCCGTAGAGCGCGCCGGTGAGCTGCCGGTACACCTTGAGGAACTGCTCCTGCCGGTTGAGGGCGAAGTCGTCCTTCTTGTCGGGCGGGACCTGCCGCACGCGGCGGAGGATGCCGACGAGCTCGTCCTCGAGCGCGGGGAGGTCCTCCGGCGCGGCGGCGACCGCGATGTTGAGCGAGCGCTTGCCGCCGAGGTCGCGCAGGAAGGTGGTGTAGGGGACGATGACGTTCGCGTCCATGTTCATGCCGAGGAGCTGCCCGCGGCGTCCGATGGTGCCCACCACGGTGAACGGGATCCCGTTCACGACCACCTTCTTGCCGAGCGCGCCCTCCGCCGTGGCGCCCGGGAACAGGCGATCCACGAGCTCCGCGCCGAGCACCACCGTGTTGCGCGAGAGATCGACGTCGATCTCCGCGAGGAAGCGCCCCGCGGCGACGGAGCCCGCGCCGGTCTCGAGGTACTGCGCGTTCGTGCCGATGATCTGGACGGACGAGACCTCCTTCTCGGCGCGCGTCACCGGACCGCGCGTCATCGCCATCGGCGCGATGGCGCTCGCGTGCAGCGCCTCGCGCTGGATGGCCTCGAGCTCGCGGCGGCCCAGGTCCTTGCGGTTGCGCATCTCCCACCACGCGTCGCGACCCGCCACGAACCAGCCGAACTTGGAGACGTAGACCGTGCCCGCCCCGAGGGTCGAGATCTGCGACTCGAACGAGGCGTTGAGGCCCTGGATGATCGCGACGATGGCGATCACCGTCATGACCCCGATGACGATGCCGAGGGTGGTGAGGAAGCTCCGCAGCCGCGCCCCGACGAGGTTCGCGAGGGCGATGCGGACGCCCTCGGAGATCTCCGAGGCCGCGCGGACGAGCCCGCGCCGCAGCCGGCTCATGCGTGCACCACGCGCGCCGCCGTGAGCGTGGCGACCTCCGCGCCCGGCCCGTCGCCGACCACCCGCCCGTCGGTGAGCCGGATGGCGCGGGGGCAGCGCGCGGCGAGCCGCGGCTCGTGGGTGACGAGCAAGATGGTGTGGCCGCGGCGGTGGAGATCGTCGAACAGGCGGATGATCTCCTCGCCGGTGGAGGAGTCGAGGTTGCCGGTGGGCTCGTCCGCGAGCAGGAGCGACGGCTCGCCGACGAGCGCGCGCGCGATGGCGACGCGCTGGCGCTGCCCGCCGGAGAGCTCGTTCGGCCGGTGGTGCATGCGGTTCGTGAGGCCGACCGCCGCGAGCGCCGCCTCGGCGCGGTCCCGGCGCTCGCGCCGGGAGACGCCGCGGTAGACGAGCGGGAGCTCGACGTTGGCGAGCGCGGTGGCGCGGGGGAGGAGCTGGAACGTCTGGAAGACGAAGCCGATCTCCTTGTTGCGAAGGTCGGCGAGGGCGTCGTCGGCCAGCCCCTGCACGTCGGCGCCGTTCAGCCGGTAGCTGCCGGAGCTCGGCGTGTCGAGGCAGCCGATGAGGTTCATGAGCGTCGACTTGCCCGACCCCGACTGGCCGACGATCGCCACCCACTCGCCGCGCTCGATCGCGAAGGAGACGCCGTCGAGCGCGCGGACGGTCTCTCCGCCCACCTCGTAGTACCGGCAGAGGTCCTCAACGAGGATCAGCGCGTCGTCCACGGCTAGCCCTTCCCCTTCGGCCCCTTCGCCCCCGGGACCTCCTCGGTGACGGGCTTCCCGTCGGCGAGCTCTCGCGAGAGGACGCGGTACGGCCCCTCGACGACCTTGTCGCCCTCGGCGAGCCCCTTCACGATCTCGATCTCCGTGTCGCTCGCGAGCCCGGTCTCGACCTCGCGCACCTTCGCGACGCCGCCGTCCACGACGAAGACCACCTTGCGGAGCGGCTCGCGGCGCGGCTTCTTGCCGGGCTTCGCCGGCGCGCCGCCGCCGTTCTCCTGCGGCGGGTCCTCCTGCGCGGCCCCCTTCCCGCCGGCCCGCAGCTCCTTCTCCGGCCGCACGGTGACCGCCTGGATGGGCACCACCACCGCGCCGTCGCGGGTGTCCGTGGCGATCGCGGCCTGCGCGCTCATGCCGGGGAGCGCCCCCGGCACGCGCTCCGTGAGCGCGAGCCGGACGACGAACGTCGTCACCTCGCCCTCCGTGCCCGCGTTCTTCACGGTGGCGTTCCGCGCGACCTCGACCACCTGGGCCGGGAACTTCCGCTCCGGGATGGCGTCGATGTCGATGTCGGCGGTGTCGCCCTCCTTCACGAACACCACCTCGTGCTCGCCGACCTCCACGTTCACCTCCATCTGCGACAGGGTGGAGATGACGACGATGACGTCCTCGGAGAAGTCGGAGCCGCGCACGCGCTCGCCGACCTGCTTCTGGCGCTTCGTCACGACGCCGTCGATGGGCGCCGTGAGCGTGGTGAGCGAGAGGAGGTGGCGCGCCTCGCGCAGCGCCGCGTCCGCCTGCTCGATCCGCCCGCGGGCGGCGTCGGCCCGGGCGCGCTCGCCCTGGACCTTGGCGCGGGCCTGCTCCACCTCCGCCGTGCTCGCGTTGCCGCTCTGCGCGAGGCGCTCGACGCGCCCGAGCTCCTGCTCGAGCTGCGTCACGTTCACGTTCTGCGACTGGAGGTCGGCCGCGGCCGAGGCGCGCGCCGCGTCCTGCTGCGAGACCTGGGCCGTGTAGCGGCGCGCGTCGATGCGGCCGAGCACCTGCCCCTTCTTGACGAGATCGCCCTCCTTCACGTTGAGCTCGAGGAGGTCGCCCGAGATGTTGGAGGACAGCTTCACCTCGGTCGCCGCCTGGAGCTTCCCGGCGGCGGTGACGATGCGGGTGATGCTGCCCTTGCGCGCGGTGATCGCCTGGATCGCGACGGGCGGCGCCGGGCGCGGCCGGAGCGAGAGGACCGTGATCGCCGCGACCGCGAGGACGAAGAGGGTCGCGACGATCCGCTTCGTCCAGCTCATGCGGATCCGCGGCGGAGGGCGGGCGAGGACGGGCCCCTCGGGCGCGGGGCGCTCGGCGGGCTCGGGGGCGGGCATCGATGCGGGGTTGTGCGTCGCCATCTAGATGGGTCCTCCCGCGGCGCGCGCGAGATCCGCGATCGCGACCGCGTGATCGATCCTCGCCTCGACGAGCGCGAGCTCGGCCTGGGTCAGCTTCAGGGAGGCGTCGCGCAGCTCGAGCTGCGTCGCGAGGCCGGCGTCGAGCCGCTCCCGCGCGAGCGCGAGGCCCTGCTCCGCCATCCGCAGGTTGTCGGTGGCGAGGGAGACCTGCCGCGCGCGCGCCTCGGCGAGCGCGCGGGAGTCGGTGATCTCCTTCGCGACCGCGTCGAGGGTCCGCTCCGCCGAGGCGCGGGCGCGCCGCGCGAGGCTCTCGGCGCGCTGCACCTCCGCGGAGGTGCGGCGGCCCTCGAACAGGTTCCACGACGCGACGAGCTGCACGCTCGCCGTGTAGTCGCGCGACGGGTCGGAGTACACGCCCCCCTTGCCCGCGAGCTCCACGCCGTTGCGGTTGTAGCCGGCCTGCACGTCCAGCCGCGGCAGGTAGCCCGCCTGCGCGATGCGGATCGCCGCGTCGGCCGCCTCGACGCGCGCGCGCTCCGCGGCGAGCGCGGGGCGGCGCTC
>NZ_JALCYX010000075.1:0-20199 GCF_022690695.1 Anaeromyxobacter sp. SG17 | reverse complement strand
CCGGCGAAGCGCGCGAGCGCGTCGCGGAGCGCGCCGTCGCCGCCGCGGGACGCGCGGAGGAGCGCCGCGAAGCGCGCGCCGAGCGAGCCGTGGCGCGCGCGCAGGTCGCCCACCGCCGCCGCGAGGGCGGCGAGGTCGGGCGGACGGTTGAACCGGTAGACCGCGCCCGCGAAGAAGGACGGGTCGGGCGACCGCGCGAACTCGCGGACGAACGCCGCCGGCGAGGGGCCCATCGCCGCGAGCACCCGCTCCACGACCGGCTTGAACACGTCGGCCCGGCCGTAGGCGAGGCTCGCCGCGAACAGCGCGGCGACCTCCGCGTCGGCGGGATCCGCGTAGCGCCTCGGCAGCTCCACCGGATCCGCGGCCAGCCGGGCCCGCCGGTCGAGCGCGGCGTCGAGGGCGTCGAGCAGGGGGCGGAGCGCCGCGGCGCGGGCGGGCGACAGGGTGCGTGGCCGTCGCGTCATCGGTAGCGGGACTTAGCGCGGCTCGGGCCCGCCCGCCCCCTGGCTGTCAGAGCCCCCTGCTATTCCGTTCAGGGTCGCAGGCCGAACGGAGGTGACGGGATGAATCAGCGGATGAGGACCTGGCTCGACGGGCGGGAGTGCGCGCGGAACCGACGCGTCGGCGAGCTGCGAATCGAGGTCCGGGTTGCACGGGATCGGACGCTCGAGCCCGGCGCGCGGCGGCGCGCCGAGCGGCGGGTCCAGCTCATGGCCGGGCTGCTGGACCGCGGGGGCGGGACGCTCGACGCGTGATGGCCATGGGCCGCTCGCCCCACGGCTCGAGCGCGGTGGGCGAGACTCGAGCGATCGGCTCCGAGGGGGCCCCTGAGGCGCTCGGGATGAGCCGCCCTTGGGGGGCTCGGCTCAAGCGGCGGACGAGGTGGGCGCGGGGAGCGCGGGTTCCATCGCGACCCGCAGCGCGGCGACGAGCTGGGCGACGCGGAAGGGCTTCGGGAGGAACGTGAGGGCCCCGGCGGCGAGGAGATCACGCTCGCTACCCGGACGCCCCGAGAGACCGATGACGGTCATGGCGCGGACTCGCGGATCCGGCGAGGCGTGCAGGCGGAGGATCAGCTCCGCACCGGTCATCTCGGGCATCCACTGATCCACGATCGCGACGGCGGGCTGCACGGCGAGCGCCAGCCGGAGCGCGGCGGGTCCCGAGTCGGCCTGGAGCGGCTCGAAGCCGAGCGCCCTCAACGTCTGGACGAGGATCTGCCGCACGGGCTCGGCGTCGTCGACCACCAGGATCCGCACCGGTGTCTGCATGCCCGCGATCTTAACAGCGGGTATGTGCATGTGCGAGAAATCGGCACACGAGCCGATATCGGCCCACCCCGAGACGCCTCCCCGGCAGACGCGACCGCGAGGCAGGGGCGCGAGGCTCCGGGCGCTACACGCGTCCCGCGTCCTTGCGGATCTCGCGCAGCACGTGGCCGATCTCGGGCCCGATGAGCTTCTCCCAGGCGAGGCGCACGGCCGCGAGAGAGCCGGGCACCGAGAACACGGCCCGCCCTCCCCACACGCCGGCCACGGCGCGGGAGAGCATCGCGGCCGAGCCGATCTCCGCGTACGAGAGCATCCGGAAGAGCTCGCCGAACCCGTCGAGGCGCTTCTCGAGCAGCCCCGCGACGGCCTCGTAGGTCCGGTCGCGCGCGGCGATGCCCGTCCCGCCGTTCACCACGACGGCGTCCGCCCCGGCGCGCACCGCCTCCTCCAGCGCGGCGCGGAGCTGCGCCGGCTCGTCCCGCACGATCCGGTAGCCCGCGAGGACGTGCCCGGCCTGGGCCACCGCCGCTTTGAGGAACGCGCCGCTCCCGTCCTCCGCCTCGCCGCGCGTGTCTGACGCGGTGACGACGAAGATCCGCAGCGTGCGGGGCGCCTCGTGCCTGTGCTCCTCGTGTCCCATGCTCCCTCCTCCGGATGGCCGCGGCAGCGCTCGCGCAGGCGCCGCTCCTTACGGAACGCGCACGTCCGCGCGGGCCGCCTCCATCCGTCGCTCGACCGCTGGCCCGTCCGGCGCGTCGGGCGCGCGGCGCAGGTACTCCGCCCAGGCCGCCACCGCCGCCGCTGCGTCCCCCGCCCGCGCGCGGGCGTCGCCGAGGGCGCGGTGCGCGACCGCGACCCCCGGGTCGACGGAGATGGCGCGCTCGGCGTACTCGGCGGCGTCCCGCGGGTCGCCCTCCTCCGCGAGCCAGGCGGCCGCCGCCGCCAGCGCCGGAGCGTCGTCGTAGTCCAGGGCGCGCACGGCGCCGAAGCCGCGCGGGCGGAGCGCGGCCGCGATGCGCGCGCCTTCGAGGCTGTCCGCCGCGAGCACCCGCTCCTCGGGCTCGTAGCCGTCGGCCTCGATCCGCAGCACGTGCGGCTCGGGCGCAGCGTCCGGGACCACCGCCCCGCCGCCCGGGCCGAGCGGCCGCCCATCCAGCTCCACCCGGGCGGAGCGCGGCAGGACCTCGACGAGCACCTCGGGCGGGCGCAGCGCGGCGCCCCGGCGGCGCGCGCCGCTGCAGCCACCGGACGTCACGGCTAGCGCGGCGAGGAGGACGGAGAGGACGCGGAGCGGCGGCATGGCGGGCCGGCTCCTATATAACGCGCCCCATGCTCGACAAGTTCGCCATCGCGCGGTCGCTGCGCGAGCTCGGGACGCTCCTCGAGCTGGAGGGTGAGAACCCGTTCAAGGTCCGCGCCTACGAGAACGGCGCGCGCGCCGTGGAGGCGCTCGAGGATCTCGGGGCGCGCGTCGAGGCGGGGCGCCTCACCGAGGTCCCCGGCATCGGGGAGGCGCTCGCGAAGAAGATCGCGGAGCTGCACCGCACCGGGCGGCTCGAGCTGCTCGAGCGGCTGCGGGCGAAGCACCCGCCCGGCATCCTCGAGCTCCTCCAGGTACCCGACCTGGGACCGAAGAAGATCGCCGCCCTGCACGCGGCCCTCGGGATCGGCACCGTCGCCGAGCTCGAGGCGGCCTGCCGCGACGGCCGGGTCCGGACGGTGAAGGGCTTCGGCGAGAAGACGGAGGACAGGATCCTCGAGGGGCTCGGGCGCATGCGAGCGCGCGCGGCCGAGCGGCAGGTCCTGCTCGTCGACGCGCTCGCCGCCGGGGCGGCGCTCCTCGCGCACCTGCGCGCCGACCCCGCCGCGGAGGAGGTCGCGCTCGCCGGCTCGACCCGGCGGGGCAAGGAGACCGTCGGAGATCTGGACGTGGTGGCCGCGTCGCGCGATGCCGCCGCGCTCGCCGCGCGCCTCGTCGCCTACCCCCTCGTCGCGCGGACGATCGCGCGCGGTGGCACCAAGACGAGCGTCGAGCTGGCGTCGGGGCTGCAGGTCGATCTCCGCGTCGTCCCCCCGGAGGACTTCGCCACCCTGCTGCACCACTTCACCGGCTCGAAGCCGCACCACGTGAAGCTGCGCGGCATCGCGCGCGAGCGCGGGTTCACGCTGAGCGAGTGGGGGCTCCACCGCCTCCCGCCGGGCGCGGCGAGCGCGGGGGCCGCGCAGGAGGGGCGGCCCGACCCGGCGGCGAAGGTGCCCATCGCGAGCGAGGCGGAGCTGTACGCGGCGCTCGGGCTGCAGCCCGTCCCGCCCGAGCTGCGGGAGGACACCGGCGAGATCGAGGCGGCGCGCGCAGGCGCGCTCCCGGTCGATCTCATCCGCCTCGAGGACGTGCGCGGCATGGTCCACTGCCACACCACCTGGTCGGACGGCCGCGCCTCGGTCGAGGAGATGGCGCGCGCCGCGGAGGCGCTCGGCATGGAGTACCTCACCATCACCGACCACTCGCCGACCGCCTCCTACGCGGGCGGGCTCGACCCGGACCGGCTGCGGCGCCAGTGGGACGAGATCGCGCGCGTGCAGGAGAAGGTGAAGGTGCGGCTCCTGCGGGGGACGGAGTCGGACATCCTGGAGGACGGCGCGCTCGACTTCCCGGATCGCATCCTCGAGCAGCTCGACGTCGTCGTGGCGAGCGTCCACTCGCGGATGAAGATGGACGAGGACGCCATGACGCGGCGGCTGGTGCGCTGCATGTCCCTCCCGGTGTTCAAGATCTGGGGCCACGCGCTCGGGCGGCTCCTCCTCGATCGGCCCTCGTTCGCCTGCCGCGTCGACGAGGTGCTCGACGCCCTCGCCGCCTCGCGCGGCGCCGTGGAGGTGAACGGCGATCCGCGCCGGCTCGAGCTCGAGCCGCGCTGGCTGCGGGCGGCCACCGCGCGCGGGATCCCGGTGGTCCTCTCGGTGGACGCGCACTCGGTCCAGAACCTCGGGTTCCTCGGGAACGCGGTGACCGTCGCGCGGCGCGGATGGGTCCGGCGTGGCCAGGTCCTCAACACGCGCCCGGTCGAGGAGTTCCGCCGCGCGGTGCGGCCGGTGTCGTGAGCGGCGCTCCCCGGTGCGGGGGCGCGGTCGAGCGCGGGCGGGATGGGCGTCGGCGCCACGCCCCGCTCCGCTGGCCGGCACGGGCCCGCTGGCGGCGTCGGGCCGGCTTGTGCCGGGGACGGCCCGCGTCTAGTCTCGTCCGGCCTTGGCCAACGTCCTCAAGTCGAAGCGCGTCCAGGTGCTCGGGGCGCTCATGCTCGCCTCGGGCATGCCGCTGGGGTTCGTCTTCAACACCTTCCAGATCTTCCTCCGGAGCGCCGGCGTCGATCTGAAGACGATCGGGATCCTCTCCGCGGTGTCGCTCCCGTGGAGCCTCAAGTTCCTGTGGGCGCCGCTCGTGGACCGCTACGCGCTGCCCCGCCCGGACCGGCGGCGGAGCTGGATCGTGCTGGCCCAGATCGCGCTCGCCCTCGGGCTCTTCGCGTTCGCGGCCTACGCGGGCTTCGCGCTGGAGCGCGATCCGGCCACCGGCCGCATCGCGATCGCGGCGAGCGCCGCGGCGGTGCTCGGCGCGATCGCGCTGTTCATCACCATCGCGTCCGCCACCCAGGACATCGCGCTCGACGCCTACTCGGTCGAGGTGCTCGAGCCGGACGAGCAGGGGCCCGCGAGCGGCCTGCGGGTCATGTGGTACCGGATCGGCATGCTCGTGGCGGGCGCGCTCGCGATCTTCTCGGCGCAGTGGCTCCCCTGGCCGGTGGTGTTCGCCCTGCTCGGCGGCCTGTTCCTCGCCTCCATCGCGCTGACGCTCTGGGCCGACCCCCCCGTGCGGCCGGCCGCCGCGCCGCGCTCGCTCAAGGCGGCGATCGTCGAGCCCTTCCGGACCTACTTCGGCCGCCCGCAGGCGCTCACCGTGGCCGCGTTCCTCGTGCTCTACAAGTTCGGCGACAACGCCGCCGGCACGATGGTGAACCCGTTCCTGAAGGACATGTGCTTCTCGAACGCCGAGATCGGCCTCGCCGTGAAGATCATCGGCACGGCCGCGACCATCGCGGGGACCGGCCTCGGCGCCGCGCTCATGTCGCGCCTCGGCCTGGGCCGGGCGCTGTGGGCGTTCGGCTTCGCCCAGGCGGGCGCGATCGGCTTCTACGCGCTCGCCGCCGCCGCCCGCGCCGCTCCCCTCGACGTGGCGCTCTGCGCCACCCTCGAGCCCATCTCGGCGGCGGCGCGCGGCTGGACCTACGTCGGGATCGCGGCGGAGTACGCCTCGCAGGGGATGGGCACGGCCGCCCTGCTCGCGCTCATCCTCCGCGTCTGCGACAAGCGCTACAGCGCCACGCAGTACGCGCTCCTCTCGAGCCTCTTCGGCTTCGGGCGGACGCTCTCCGGGATCCCGAGCGGCGTCCTCGCCGAGCGGCTCGGCTACCCCCTCTTCTTCGCCTCCTGCATGGCGCTCGCGATCCCCGGGCTCCTCGTGCTGCAGCGTCTCGCGCCCCTCCACCAGCGCGACGTGCTGTCCTCCGAGTCCGCGGGCGGCACGCCGGCCTGACCCGGAGGCGGCAGCGAGCGCGCCGCACACCGCCCCGCCTCCGCGCACACGCCCTGCCGCTCGCGCCCTTTCCGTGCGGCGGGACCGCCGCTAACATGCGCGCCCGCGCCGCTTTTGGCGCGCAGCTTCCTGGAGGAAGACTCATGAAGAACGTGATCCGCACCGCGGCCGCGCTGGCGCTGCTGCTCCTCGCCCCCGCCGCGCTCGCTCAGGGCCGCGGCGCCCGCAGCTCGAGCGGGCTCACCAACGCCAACGTCCTCCTCGGCTTCGAGGACGGCGACGGCAACACCGGCCTCGCGCTCCGCGGCGACCTGGAGATGCTGCCGACCCACCTCGGCCCGAACACGAACCTCTCGCTCGTGCTGTCGCTCGGGTACTCGCGCTTCTCCGACTCCTACTACGGGTGGGAGTGGGGCATGAACCTCTTCAAGCTCGTGCCCGCCGCGCGGTTCGGGTTCGACGTGGCGCCGCGCTTCGGCCTCTACGGCGACGCCGGCCTCGGCCTGTACTTCGCCAACATGTCCGTGAAGGAGCGCGACCCCTACTACGGGACGTGGACGAAGGCCTCCGACTCCACCGTCGGCCTCGTCATGCGGCTCGCCGCCGGCGCGAAGTTCGACGTGACGCCGACCTTCGGGCTCGGCGCCGAGATCGGCGTGAACCCGTACTTCGGCGGCGACTACGAGGACACGACGTTCACCGGGATGCTGCTGGCGTCGTTCCGGATGTAGCGCTCGCAGCGCCGACCGGGACGAGCACGTCCACGGTCCCCTGCCGTCCCACCCCCCGGACCGGCCAGAGGTGGAACGCGCGGAGCCATCGCTCCGCGTGCTCCTCCTCGCCGGCGGGGCGGCAGATGCGGAGCGACTCCGGGGGACGCCCCTTCCACAGCGGCGCGGTCGGGTTCGAGCGGTGCGTGAGGCCGTACACGCGCCGCGCGAGCCCGCGCTCGCGCGCGACGAGGGCGGCGTGCCACACCGTCGGCCACACCGACCAGTAGTCCCCCGCGACGAGCTCGCAGCCCGCCGCGAGCACGTCCTCCGTCCGCGCGCCCGCCGCCGCGTCGAGGTCCGCGCGCACGCGCGCGAGCGACGGGGCGCCGTAGGCCGCGAGCGCCGCCGCCGGCACGAGCGCCAGCGCGGCCGAGCCCGCCGCCGCCGCGAGCCTCGGGAGCCGCGCGAGCGGCTCCGCCAGGAGCGACACCGCCGCGAGGTGGACGAGCACGGCCGAGGGGGCGAGGTAGCGCCAGTGGAAGGCGTTCGCCTCGACCCACTCCAGCGCGCCCGCGAACAGCGCGTAGCCGAGCGCCGCCGCGAGGAGCGCGCCGGCACGCACGAGGGCGCCCGCGAGCTGCGGCCGGAGCGGACGGGTGAGGAGGAGCGCCAGGCCCGCCGCGGCGATCGCGACGAGCGCGAGCCCCCAGCGCCGCTCGTCGTGCCACGCCAGCCCGAAGAACGACGTCCACGCCCGGGGCCAGCGCTCCACGGGGAGCGCGCCCATCGCGAGCCGCAGGCGATGACCGGTGAGGAGGGGGTACAGCCGCAGGAACACGTGGCCCGCCGCGAGGCCGGCGCCGAGGAGCGCCCCTTCGCGCACGAGCCGGGCGCGCACGGCCCGCCGCTCCGTCCCTTCGACGAGGTCCCCGCCCGCGCGCGCGAGGGCGAGCCCCAGGAGCACGATGCCCGCCACCGCGTTCACCCAGTGGGCGGCGACGACGAGGAGGAGCGCCGCCGCCGTGCGGAGCCAGGCGAGCCGCGGCGGCCACGCCGCGCCGCCCCCGCCCGCGCCCGGCGGCTCCGCCAGGGCGAGCCCCGCGAGCGCGAGCGCCGTGGACAGCCCGTAGGGCTGGGAGGCGAGGTACTCGAAGAGCCAGGGGGCCGGCGCGAGCAGGAGCAGCGTCCCGGCCGCGAGGAGGCCGGCGAGCGGCCAGTCGCGCCCCGCGAGCGCGTGCCGCGCGAGCAGGACGAGCGAGGCGAGGCCCGCGAAGGCGGTCAGCGCCCGCTGCAGGAGGAGGTTCGCGAGCGGATCGCGGAGCGGGAGCGCGACGAGCGGGACGAGCATCCCGAAGCGCTCCTGGTCCCAGAAGAAGGGGGTCCAGCGCTGGAGCGAGACGAGCACGGGGACGAGGGAGTCCCCCTGCTCGAGGCGATGAAAGCTCCCGAGGTCCACGAGCGCAGCCGCGCTCGCCAGCGCCGCGACGAGGATCGCGCCCCGCCACGCGCCCCGCGCCCAGCTCACGCCGCCCTTCACGTGCCTCTCCTCCCGCCGTCGGCCTCGGCCCGGACCGCGCCGGCGCCGCGGCCACATCCTCGCCCAGAACGGCCGCGGGCGCGACGCCGGTGCGCCGCGCCCGCTGAGCGGCTGACCATGATTCGAACAGGCGAGCGAAGCGAGCCCGCCGGGGCGACGCCGCGGAAGCGGCGAAGCCGCTCGCGGCGGCGCACGGGACCCGGCTGTCGGGGTGGGGCATCGATTGGTACGCGCGCACGAGCGCGCGGAGCTTCGCTCGGCGGGGCGGGGGCGCAGCCCCCGTGCGAACATGGCTAAACGACAGCGTGATTCGCGGCACCGAAGGTGAACGCGAATCACGAACTGTCGTTTAGGAGAGCCAGCTCGGAGGGACCGCTACTTCGGACGTGCGGCGCGCTCCTTCGCCTCCTGCGCGAGCGCGCGGACGGAGAAGCCGGGCGTCTGCGCGTACTCGTCGGTGGCGACGGTCGGGAAGGGCTTGGCGCGCGCGCGCATCTCCTCGAGCTTGTCCGCCGGGATCGACGGCGAGCCGCGGCGGAGCCACGGATCGTACTGATAGGAGATCGGCGGCCCGCGGAGGAGCCGCTTCTCGTCCCAGATCTGCGCGCCGCGCTCGTAGGACGGCGGGGTGTGCTCGCCCGAGTCCATGCGAATGGCGTCCTTCGGGCACGCCTCCACGCAGAACCCGCAGACGATGCAGCGCAGCTCGTCGATGACGAACTTCACCGGGTACTTCTCGATGGGATCGTCCGGGTACTCGCCCGCCTCGATGTAGATGCACTGCGCCGGGCAGGCGGTCGCGCACATGTAGCAGGCGACGCAGCGGGGCTTGCCGTCCTCGCGCGGGACGAGCCGGTGCAGGCCGCGGTAGCCGGGGGGATACGGCACGCGCTCCTCGGGGTACTGGAGCGTCGCGTTGTCCGACCACAGCTCGCCGCGCCGGCGCTCGAGGACGTCCGGGTTCTTGTCGCGCGTGAGGAACAGGTTCCGGAGGAAGTGCTTCGTGAGCACGCCGATGCCCCGGATGATCTCCGGGAAGTACATCCGCTCGCGCAGATCGGCGGGCCGGTTCTCGATCGGATAGGGCATGGGTCAGTGTCCCGCGACGGCGTGGGCGGCGGCGTGGTCGTGCTCCCCCGGAGCGGGAGCGCGGCCGACCGCGGCGGTGATGGCGCCGATGATGACGATCGTCGCGACGCCGATCCAGGCGAGCAGCTGCATCGAGGGGTCGAGGAGCAGCGCGCCGGCCGTGATGAAGATGTTGGCGATGGCCGCGGGGAGCAGGATCTTCCAGCAGAGCTTCTGGATCTGGTCGAAGCGGAAGCGCGGCAGGAGCCAGCGGATCGTGAGCTGGAGCCACATCAGCACGATCATCTTCGCGAGGAACGCCCCACCGCAGATCGCCCCGAACCAGAGGGGCGTCACGGTCTGACGGAGCCACTCGGTCGAGACGACGATGGGGTGCCAGCCGCCGAGGAACACCGCGGTGATGATCGCGGAGAGGACCACGATCTCCACGAACTCCGCGAGGAACATCAGGCCGAACTTCATGCCCGAGTACTCGACGAAGTAGCCGACGATCTCGCTCTCGCCCTCGGGCAGGTCGAACGGCGCGCGCTTCGTCTCGGCGAACGCGCTCGCGAAGAAGATGAGGAACCCGACCGGCTGGAGGAGGATGCCGAGCGCCGGGACGGGGCCGAGGACCGCGAGCCCCTGCGCGGTCACCATCTCCTCGAGGCGCAGGGTGCGGTACGCGAGCATCGTCCCGACGAGCGACAGCCCGAGCGAGACCTCGTAGCTGATCATCTGCGAGGAGGCGCGGACGCCGCCGAGCAGCGCGAGCTTGTTGTTCGACGCCCAGCCCGCGAGCGAGGTGCCGTACACCGCGAGCGAGGAGATCGCGAAGATGTAGAGCAGCCCGGCGTCGGGGCTCGCCACCTGCAGCGCGACGCCCGCGCTGCCGAGCGCGCCGGCGGCCGAGTCGACGATGGCGCCGAGCGGGATCGGAGGCCCGAGCGGGATGATCGCGAACAGCGCGAACACGGGCGCGAACGCGAGCGCGGGCGCCATCTCGTAGAGGACCCGCGTCCGGCCGCGCGGCGGGGCGCTCTCCTTCGTCAGCATCTTGAGCGCGTCGGCGGCGAGGAACGGGATGCCGCCGAGGGCGGACCCGAGCACCTTGATGCGGTTCGCGCCGATGCGGTTCTGCATCATGGCGGACCACTTCCGCTCCGCGACCGTGAGGAGCGAGCCCGAGATCATCATGACCACGAGCATCAGCGTGACGACGTTGGCGATCGCGGCGCCGAACGACGGCGGCGCGCCGAGGTACTCGGCGAACACCCACGCGAGCCCGCCGGCGGCCAGGTAGAACGCGGCCGAGAGCCCGACGAGGCCGGCCACCACCGCGCCGATGAGCACCACCATCCCGATGAGACGGTTCACTTGGCCCTCCTCCTAGGTCGTGCGGGCGAGGGCGCGGCGGGCGTCCTCGGACGTCTCGGGGGGAACGCGGTCGCGGTAGCCGGGGAGCCGGCCGTCCACGGTGCCGGCGGCGAGCGGGACGATCCCGGGCCGGCGGCGGGTGGACGGCAGCGAGTCCCAGCGGAAGTCGCCGAGCGCCGTCCCGAGCCGCGGCCCGAGCTCGACGAACACGTCGCGCGCGGTCGCGAACCGGTAGGACAGCCCCAGCGCGCGCCCCAGCTCGGACGCGAGCAGCCAGTGCGGCCGGGAGTCGCCCCGCGGGAAGTACGCGAGCTCGAACCGCTGCGCCCGCCCCTCGAAGTTGACGAACGTGCCGTCGCTCTCCGAGTGCGGCGCGGCCGCCAGGAGCACCGTGGCCTGACGCGCCACCGGCCCGTCGTCGTAGGACTGCGCCACGAGCACCTCGGCGCCCTCGAGCGCCGCGGCGGCGGCGGGATCCGGGACCTCCGTCCCGACCGCCCAGACCGCCCGGACCTTCCCGGCGGCGACCGCCGCGGTGAGGTCGCCGAACGGCCGCACCGCGAGCCCGAGCGCCTGCGCGACGAGCTCGAGCCCCTTGCGGTTCGGGTTCTCGTCGGCGCGCTTCAGGAAGGCGTCCTGCCAGCCGTCGCGGCGACCGCCGACGAAGACCTCGGCGACCCCGAGCGCCTCCTTCGCGACCGTCGCCGCGGCGAGGAGGTCCTCGAGCGAGGCGAGCGGCGAGAGCAGCACCGCGAGGCTGCCGGCGCGGGCGTGCGGCGCGAGCTCGGCGGCGGCCCGCTCCACGGCGACCTCGCGGGCCAGCACCTTGGCCTGGGCGCCGCGGCCCTCGCGCGAGAGGAGCGCGCGGTCCGCGTTCAGGTACTTGTACGAGACCCGGCCCTCGTCACACATCCACTCCTGGTTGACGGCGTCGTTCTCGCGCGGGCGGTAGCGGTAGGTGGTGTCGTTCAGGTAGTCGAGGAAGGTGTTGCAGCCGCGCGCGCAGCCGGTGCACACCGACCGCGCGGCGCTCATGAACCAGACGCGGCCGCGGAAGCGGAAGTCCGCCGAGGTGAGCGCGCCGACCGGGCAGATGTCGACGACGTTCCCGGAGTACTTGGAGTCGAGGGGCTGCCCGGGGAACGTGGTGATGAAGCTCTCGTTCCCGCGCTCGGCGACGCCGAGCTGCGGCTCCTTCGCGATCTCGCGCATGAAGCGGACGCAGCGCGTGCAGAGGATGCAGCGCTCCTGATCGAGCACGACCATGGGCCCGAGCACGACCCGCTTGCCCTTCGTCACCTTGGGCACGTCGAGGCGCGAGGGCTGCCGGTCGTACTTCATGTAGTAGTCCTGCAGCTTGCACTCCCCGGCCTGATCGCAGATCGCGCAGTCCACCGGGTGGTTCAGGAGCAGGAACTCGAGCGTGGCGCGCTGCTGGTCCTTCACGCGCGGCGTCTCGGTCTTGACGGCGACGCCCTCGGAGATCGGCATCTGGCACGCCGGCATGAGCTTGCCGCCGGGCGCGTTCGACATCTCGACGAGGCACATCCGGCAGTTGGCCGCGATGGAGAGGCGCTTGTGGTAGCAGTAGTACGGGATCTCGATCCCGAGCGCCTTCGCGGCCTCGATGACGGTCGTGCCGGGCTTCGCGACCACCTCGCGCCCGTCGATCGTCGCCGTGACCATGCCGGGGTTCTTCGGCGGCGGCGGCGCGGGCGGGCCCGGCGGCGGCTTGGGCGGCGCGGCGGCGGGGGCCTCGGGCTTCTTCTCTTCGGCCATTGCTCGTTCGCTCCTGTGGATTCCGGCGCGGCTACTGCTCGACCTCGCCGCCGATCATGTTGATGCTGTCGAACGTCGGGATGAGGTCGGAGAGCAGCGAGTCCTTCGTCATGAACGGCAGGGCGGCCAGCATGGGCCAGCCCGGCGCCCGCAGGCCCAGCTTGTACGGGCGCCCGCCGCCGTCCGACACGACGTAGAAGCCGAGCTCGCCGTTGGCCGCCTCGGTGTAGCTGTACGCCTCGCCGGCGGGGACCTGGATCCCCTCCATGATGATCTTGAAGTGGGCCATGAGGCCCTCGATCGTCCCGTAGACGAGCGGCTTCGGCGGCAGGACGTAGCGGAAGTCCTGGACGGCGATCTCGCCCGGCTCCATCTGCGTGAAGCACTGGCGGATGATCCGATCGGCCTGCCGCATCTCCTCCATGCGCATCTGGTACCGGTCGAAGTTGTCGCCGTTCGTCCCCACCGGGATGTCGAAGTCCACCCGGTCGTAGACGAGGTACGGCGCCGCCTTGCGCAGGTCGAACGGCTCGCCCGACGCGCGCAGGCACGGGCCGGTGAAGCCGAGCTCGATCGCGTCCTCGCGCGGCACGACGCCCGTCCCGCGGGTGCGATCGATGAAGATGCGGTTGCGGGAGAGCAGGCCGTCGATCTCGTCGACGTACCCCTTCACGCGATCGAGCGTCTTCCCGGTCTTCTCGACCCAGCCCTCGGGCGCGTCCCGCGCCACGCCGCCGACGCGCGCGTAGTTCGAGGTGAGGCGCGCGCCGCACAGCTCGGCGAGCCGGTCCCAGATGATGTCGCGCGCCTCGACCGCGTAGAGGAACACCGTCATCGCGCCGAGCTCCATGCCCATGGCGCCGACGAGCGTGAGGTGGTCGCAGATGCGGTGGAGCTCGGAGGTGATGACGCGCAGGTACTTCGCCCGCTCGGGCACGTCGAGCTTGCACAGCTTCTCGACGGCGAGGGCGAAGCCCACGTTGTTCATGATGGAGCTGACGTAGTTGAGCCGGTCCGTGTACGGGAAGCACTGCGTCCACGTCACGTTCTCGCAGCTCTTCTCGAACCCGCGGTGGAGGAAGCCGATGTCGAGCTTCATCTCGCGGATGATCTCGCCGTCGAGCTCCACCACCGCCCGCGTCACGCCGTGCATGGCGGGGTGCGACGGTCCGAGGTTCACCGTCATCCGCCGCGACGGCATGAACGCGTCGAGCTCGCTCTCCCCGGGCCGGAGGCGGAGCTCTTCGCCCGGCGCCGCCGTCTGGACCTCGCCCAGTCCCTTCTTCTCGGTCACGGTCTGCCTCCGTTCACCGTCCGTCCTCGGGGCGCGCCTGCGCGCGCTCGCCGAGGCCGGGGCGCGCTAGTCGCGCGTGGCGGGCCCCGGCCCGCGGTAGATGTCCTTGACCTCACGCTCCTGCACGAGCGGCTGGCGCCCCTTGAGCGGATAGTCCTTGCGGAGCGGGTGCCCGACGAACTCGTCGTACATGAACAGCCGCCGCATGTCCGGGTGGTCGCTGAAGCGGATCCCGTACATGTCGAAGCAGTAGCGCTCGAACCAGTCCGCGCCGCGCCAGAGCGACGTCACGCTCGGCACGACCGCGTCCTGCTCCGGCACCTTCACGCGCAGGCGAATGCGCCGGTTCGTCTTCAGCGAGAGCAGGTTGTAGACGACCTCGAACCGGGGCTCCTGCCCGAGGTAGTCGACCGCGGTGATGTACGGCGCCATGTCGAAGAGCATGCCCGGATCGCTCTTCAGGAAGCGGCACACCTCGACGATGCGCTCCTTCTTCACGAACGCGCAGTCGTCGCCGCCCACGCCCACGTAGGCGTCGTACACGGCATCTGGGAAGCGCTCGACGAGCGCGTCGATCACGACCTTCGACATGGTCCCTCGCTAGCGCGTGGTCGGCGTCTGGCCGACCACGGGCAGAGGCTTGCGGTCGATGAGCTTGTGCTCCTGACCCTGGATCTTCCGCTGCAACAGCATGATGCCGTCGAGCACCTGCTCCGGCCGCGGCGGGCAGCCCGGGACGTAGACGTCTACCGGGATGATCCGGTCGATGCCCTGCACCGTCGCGTAGTTGTCGTAGAAGCCGCCCGACGACGCGCAGACGCCGAACGCCATCACCCACTTCGGCTCGGTGATCTGCTCGTACACGCGCCGGAGGATCGGCGCCTGCTTGCAGTTCACGGTGCCGACGACGATGAGGAGGTCCGCCTGGCGCGGCGAGAAGCGCGGCAGCGCGGCGCCGAAGCGGTCGAGGTCGTAGCGCGCCGACGCGACGGTCATGTACTCCATGCCGCAGCAGGCGGTGACGAACGGATACTGGAAGAGCGAGTACTTCCTCGCCCACCCGAGGCCCTTGGAGACGAGCCCCTGCAGGAAGCCCTGCGCCTCGTCGCGGCGGGTGGTGATGACGGGGACGGTGTCGAGCTCGGATGCCATTGCGACTCCTAGTCCGCCCAGTCGAGCACGCCCTTCTTCCAGACGTACACGAGGCCGGCCACCAGCGTGGCCACGAAGATACCCATTGAGACGAACCCGGCCCAACCGAGGCCCGGGTAGCCCTGGCTCGGCAGGAGCAGCACGGCCCACGGGTAGAGGAAGATCGCTTCGATGTCGAAGACGATGAAGAGCAGCGCGACGACGTAGAACTTCACGCCGAACCGCTCTCGCGGAGAGCCGGCGGCTGGCTCCGACCCGCACTCGAACGGGGTGCTCTTCACCACGCTCGGCCGACGAGGACCGAGCAGGTTGGCGAGCGCCACCATGAGGGCCGCGAGTCCTACCGCCACCAGCAGAGCGACGCCAATCGGGAAATAGGTCTGGAGGGGTGTCAGCATGGGTGGGCAGGGGTCCGCTTGGAGGCCCCTTAAGTGCCTGTCGCGATCAGGGTTGTCAACGGGTTTGGCCCCCTTGACACAGGGGGGGCGTTATGTAGACTCCGCCCGCACTTTCCTGAGTTTTGCCGACAACATAGGTCCACTTTAGGAGCGCCGGCATGGGCTTTCAGTTCGGCACCGTCCTCGTCTTCGCGATCGTCACGCTGGGTTTCGCTCTGGGTGGAGTCACCCTGTCGAGGCTCGCCGGTCCGCGCATCCCCAATGCGGAGAAGGCGACCACCTATGAATGTGGCGAGCGGCCCATCGGGGTGGCGTGGTTCAACTTCAATCCACGCTTCTACCTCGTCGCGCTCGTGTTCGTGATCTTCGAGGTCGACATCGCCCTGACGTTCCCGGTGGTGGCCGTCTACCGCGACTGGGTCTCGGCGAGCCCCGCGCTGGCGTGGGTGGCGTTCTTCGAGCTGTTCCTGTTCACCGCCATCCTCGTCGTCGGCCTGGTGTGGGTGTGGGCGCACGGCGACCTCGAGTGGGTGAAGACGCTGGCGCCCTCGCGCGCCTCCGAGGCGCCCCCGGCACGGAAGGCCGCGTAACCCGCACGTGTTGCAACTACAGGAGATCTCCTCGAAATGACGGGACGAACGATGGACGCGGGGGCCGGGGCCGGGGACGTCACCCTGTTCCACACGAGCCAGCTCGACAAGCTCATCAACATGGCTCGCGAGAACTCGCTCTGGTACCTGCTGTTCGGCCTCGCGTGCTGCGGCATCGAGCTCATGCAGTTCGGCGGCCCGCGCGCGGACGTGATGCGCTTCGGCGCGATCCCCCGCGCGAGCCCTCGCCAGGCGGACTTCATGATCGTGGCGGGCACGCTGACGTACAAGATGGCCGAGCGGGCGAAGCTCCTCTACGACCAGATGCCCGAGCCCAAGTACGTCATCTCGATGGGCTCCTGCTCCAACTGCGGCGGCCTCTTCCAGCTCGGCTACTCGGTCTGCAAGGGCGTCGACAAGGTCCTCCCCGTCGACGTCTACGTGCCCGGCTGCCCGCCGCGGCCCGAGGCGCTCACCGAGGGCCTCATCCGCCTGCAGGAGCTCATCCGATCCGAGCCCTGGTCGACGAAGCGTCGAGCGGCAAAGGGGAGCGTCGCGTAGGGCGCCGACAGGCAGGCTTCACGTTTGGTGTTTCCGGACGGGGCGAGCCTGGGCACGCGATGAGCGGCCCGCTCGCCTCGCTTAGCAGCAGGGGAACAGATGACGACCACAGAAATCCATGACCGACTGAAGGCACGGTTCGGCGAGGACGTCGGCCCGCTCTCCGAGCCGAAGATCGACGCCTTCGCGGTCGTGAAGCGAGAGCGGATCGTGGAGATCTGCCGCTTCCTCGCGAAGGAGCCGGGCCTCGAGCTCGACTTCCTCGAGGACCTCACCGCCCTCGACTGGCCGAAGAACAACCAGATCGAGGTCGTCTACCACCTGCTCTCGTACCGGCACCGGCACTCCATCGTGCTGAAGGTCCAGCTGGACCGGGCCGCGCCGTCGATCGCGACCGTCGAGGGCGTGTGGAAGACGGCCAACTGGTTCGAGCGCGAGGTCTACGACCTCTTCGGCGTGACGTTCGAGGGCCACCCCGATCTCCGCCGGATCATGCTCCCCGACGACTGGATCGGCCATCCGCTGCGGAAGGACTACCAGGAGACCGGCGGCTACCACGGGTTCTCCAACGTCCGCGAGAACCCCCTGGTCGAGCTCAAGCGTCTCGACGACGTGCGCCGCGCCGAGGCCGCGAACGCGGCCGGTGGCGTCGACGGCCCCGCGAAGGCGTAGGGAGAACACATGGAGAAGCTCATCCTCCGCCGCGTCGACCGCAACTACGAGGAGATGGTCCTCAACTTCGGTCCGCAGCACCCGTCCACGCACGGCGTCATCAACTTCATCGTCGAGACCGACGGCGAGGTGATGAAGCGGGCGATCCCGGACGTCGGCTACCTCCACCGCTCGATCGAGAAGATCGGCGAGGCGACCGGCTACCCCGGCTTCATGCCGTTCACGGATCGCATCGACTACGTGGCGGCGATGTTCGCGAACGAGGGGTACGCGATCGCCGTCGAGAAGCTCCTCAAGGTCGAGGTGCCGCCCCGCGCGCAGTGGCTCCGGGCGATCAGCTGCGAGCTCGTGCGCATCGCGAGCCACCTCATCGCGGTCGGCACGATGACGATGGACATCGGCGCGTTCACGCCGATGGTCCACGGCCTGCGCGAGCGCGAGGAGATCAACGACTTCATCGAGGCGCTCTGCGGCGCCCGGCTGACCTACAACTACCACCGCATCGGCGGCGTCGCCTTCGACCTGCCGGAGGGGTGGCGGGACAAGGTCCTCGCGTTCCTCGACCGGTTCGACAAGTTCCTCCCCGAGTTCGACCGGCTCATCACCTTCAACGAGATCTACAAGAAGCGCCTCGCGAAGGTCGCCGTCGTCTCCCGCGAGCAGGCCATCAGCTACGGCCTCGTCGGCCCGAACCTGCGCGGCTCCGGCGTCGACTGGGATCTCCGGCGCGACATGCCGTACGGTGCGTACCCGAACTTCGAGTTCGAGGTGCCGGTGGGGAAGGGCTGGGCCGGCGCGGTCGGCGACTGCTTCGACCGCTACTACGTGCGCTGCCTCGAGATGAAGGAGTCCTCGCGCATCGTCCGCCAGGCGCTCGAGACCATCGGCCAGACTCCCGAGGAGATCATGGCGAAGGTGCCGCGCAACGTGAAGCCGGACGCCGGCGAGGTGCTCTCGCGCGTCGAGTCGGCTCGCGGCGAGATGGCCTACTACGTGGTGTCGGACGGGACGAACAAGGCGTACCGCGTCCGCGCGCGCACGGGCTCGTTCACCGCGATGTCCATCATCGAGGACATCTCCGGCGGCCTGATGGTCGCCGACCTGGTCGCGCTCATCTCGTCGCTGGACGTCGTCGCTCCGGAGATCGATCGCTAATGGCCACCGTCACGCTCCCGAAGGGCAACCCCCGGACCAAGCTGCTCGTCACGCTCGTGGTGGCGCTCGCGCTGCCCGTGATCCTGTTCGGCGCCGTGCTCGTGCTCGCCACGATCGCGAAGCCCGAGCCGGTGGCGGTGTTCGTGCGCGAAGTGCTCCACCACGACCCGGCCACCTGGCCGTTCACCGGGCTCGTGTACGGCGTCGCCGCCGGGCTCCTCACCTTCATGATCCTGAACTTCGGCGCGGTCGTCGCCGCGGTCACGATCTGGTGGGAGATGCGGGTCAGCTCCCGCATGCAGAGCCGCATCGGCTACAACCGCGTCGGCGCGGGCGGCTTCTTCCAGTGGATCGCGGACGCGGTGAAGCTCCTCCTGAAGGAGGACCTCATCCCCGCCGACGCGGACCAGCTCCTCTTCCGCGCCGCGCCGTACTTCGTCTTCGCGGGGTTCGGCCTCATCTTCGTCGCCCTCCCCTTCGGCGAGAGCGTCATCGCCGCCGACCTCAACGTCGGCATCTTCTACGTGACGGCCGTCACGGCGCTCGTGGTCGTCGGCATCCTCCTCGCCGGCTGGTCCTCGAACTCCAAGTGGGCGCTCTTCGGCGGCATGCGCTCCGCCGCCCAGGTGATCTCGTACGAGATCCCGGCCGGCCTCGCCGTGATGGTGCCCATCCTCATGGCCGGCACCCTGTCGATGCAGGGGATCATCCGCGCCCAGGGCGCCTGGCCGTGGCAGTGGTTCGTGTTCACGAACCCGGCCGCGCTCGTCGCGTTCGTCATCTTCTTCATCGCGCAGCTCGCGGAGTCGAACCGCCCGCCGTTCGACCTGCCCGAGGCGGAGTCGGAGCTCGTCGCCGGCTACCTGGCCGAGTACACGGCGTTCCGGTACGCGATCTTCTTCCTCGTCGAGTTCGGCAACGTCTGGATCATGAGCGCCATCGCGGTGACGCTCTTCTTCGGCGGCTGGCAGGTGCCGGGCGTCGCCGCGGAGGCGTACGAGGCCGCGCGCGGCGCGGGCGCGCTCCCCGCGCCGGCGTGGTGGGGGCTGCAGGTCGCGTCGATGGCGGTGTTCTTCGTGAAGACGTTCCTCGTGATGAACCTCGTCATCTGGATCCGCTGGACCTTCCCGCGCATCCGCGTGGACCAGATGATGAACCTCTGCTGGAAGTACCTCGTCCCGGGCGCCTTCGCGACGTTCGTCGCCACCCTGCTCTGGCAGATCCTGGTGGCGCGCGTGCCGGTCGCGTCGACCGTGAGCGGCGTGGTCCTCTTCGTCGGCGCCCTCGTCGCCCTGGTGCAGATGCTGCGGCTCGCGAAGCAGAACGTCGAGGCCGGCGGCGATCAGGTCGACCTCTCCAACTGGTAGGCGGGATACGAACATGGCCCAGTCCGTCAGCGAGTACACCGGCGCCATCAAGGACACCGTCAAGTCCTTCTGGCACGGCATGTCGATCACGCTCTCCCACCTGCTCCGCAGGCCGATCACGGTCCAGTACCCGGACCGGACGCCGATGCCGGTGCGGGACATGCTGCCCCCGCGCTACCGCGGGTTCCTCGAGGTGGACACCGCGATCTGCACCGGGTGCCAGGCCTGCGAGCGCGCCTGCCCCATCAACTGCATCCAGATCACGCTCGAGAAGGACCCGGCGAACCCCAAGCAGCGCGTCGTCACGCAGTTCGACATCGACGAGGCGAAGTGCATGTTCTGTGGGCTGTGCGTGGAGCCCTGCCCGACGGGCTCCATCCAGCACACCCGCGAGTTCGAGGGGTCGCAGCGGAACATCCGCAACCTGACCTTCCGCTGGTCCGACGCGCTGAGCCCGTTCCCGGTCTACAAGGTCGACAAGAACGCGGAGTACTACCCCCGCGCGCCGCTCGGCTCGCTCCTGCGCGCCAAGCTCGAGGCGCATCCGTGGAACGAGGCCGGCCCGGTGTTCCTGCCGCCGGAGGCGCCCGGCGCCGCGAAGCCCGTGGCGCAGCCGAAGGCCGCCGCTGCCGCGGGCGCCGCCGGCGCAGCGGCGCCCGCCCCCCGCGCCG
>NZ_JALCYX010000074.1:0-20293 GCF_022690695.1 Anaeromyxobacter sp. SG17 | reverse complement strand
CCTCTTTCGAGGCCGACTGGCATGGTGATGCATCGGAATTGTTTGCAAACTCAAGGAATGCGGGTCCGCATTCCGTCGTAGGCTTGCTATTCAGTTTTCAAAGACCGAACGAACCCTCCCGATCCGTTCCCGGCTCGGGCCTGACTTGCGCGGTGTCTCGAGGACAATCCGTTCCGTCAGCGAGGGCGGCGTGTTTAACAGCTTGCCGTCCCAGTGTCCAGGGCTGATTCCGAGCAACTCGGAACCCGCCCTTTCGTGAGGGAGTCGGTTTCTAGCCGACCCGCCTCCGCCCGTCAAGCCCCTCGCGACGTTCAGCCGTGTCGCGTTCGAGCTCGAGGAGGGCTCAGCTTCTACCCTCCATCGGGCACCCCGTCAAGCGCGTCCGAATCATCCGTTCGGCCGAGCCTGGGAGGGGGCGTCTTGTAGCCGCCTCCCGGGGGTACGTCAAGGAAGAAACCCTGCTACTTCGGATGCTTGCTGCCGGGTTTCCACCAGAACCGGGGGCAGCTTCTACCCCCGCTCTCCCCTCCCGTCAAGCTGGCTCCGGATCGTGCTGTCCGCCGTCCGTGAGCCCGTCGCCGCGAGGGGTGCGCGTTGTACCCGCGTCCCGAGAGGGAGTCAAGCCGTCGAGGCCTCCTCCCCTCCCCTGCTCGCTCGTCAGCGCGCCCAGCCGCGCAGCTCCGCGCGCTCGCGCAGGCAGCGCTCCGCGATCTCCGCTGCGGCGGGATCGCGCCGCCCGGCGCGGCGCGCGCGCACGTGCGCGGCGATCGCGTCGAGCTTCGCGAGCGCGTCCTCGAGCTCGTCGTTCACCACGACGAACTCGTAGGTCTGGAGCCCGCGCGCGATCTCGTCGTGCGCGGCTGCGAGCCGCCGCCGGATCACGTCCTCCGCGTCGGTGGAGCGGCCGCGCAGCCGGCGCTCCAGCTCGGCCTCGTCGGGCGGGAGCACGAGCACCGTCGCCGCCGCGTCGGGCCAGGCCGCGCGGATCTGGGCGCCACCCTGGACGTCGATGTCGAACAGCGCGATGCGTCCCGCCGCGAGCGCGGCGTCGACCGTGTGACGGAGCGTGCCGTAGCGCCTGGCGTGGACCTCCGCCCACTCGGCGAAGGCGCCCTCCCGGACGAGCTCGGCGAAGCGCTCCGGCGTGACGAAGTGGTAGTCCACCCCGTCGCGCTCGTCGCCGCGCGGCGCGCGCGTCGTCGCGGAGATCGAGAACACCGCGTCGGGGTGCGTCGCGCGGAAGCGGTGCGCGAGCGTGGTCTTGCCGGCGCCGGAGGGCGCGGAGAGGACGAGGAGCAGCCCGGGCGCGGGGGAGGCCTCACTCGACATTCTGCACCTGCTCGCGCATGCGCTCGATCTCGGCCTTGAGCGCGACGACCACGCCAGCGATCTCGGCGCTCTGCGACTTGGAGCCGACCGTGTTCACCTCGCGGTGCATCTCCTGGACGAGGAAGTCGAGCTTGCGCCCGGCGGGCTCGCCGCCCCCGAGGAGCGCGCGCACCTGCGCGGCGTGGCTCGCGAGCCGCGTGAGCTCCTCCGCGACGTCGCTCCGGTCGGCGAGCAGCGCGACCTCCTGCGCCAGCCGCGCCGGGTCGAGCGCCACCCCGCGCGTGAGCTCGGCGAGCCGCTCCTCGAGCCGCGCGCGGTGGTGCTCCACCGCCTGGGGCGCGAGCACCGCGACCCGCGCCGCCAGCGCCTCGACCGTCGCGAGCCGCGCGGCGAGATCGCGGGCCAGCGCCTCGCCCTCGCGGGCGCGCATCTCGACGAGCGCCTCGAGCGCCGCCCCGAGGCCGGCCCGCAGGGCCTCGCGCGCGCCGTCGAGGTTCACGTCGCGCTCGTCGAGCCGCACCACGCCGTCCGCGGCGAGGATGTCGGCGAGCGTCGCGCCGGCGGCGAGGCCGAGGCGCACCTGGAGCTCGGCGAAGGCGCGCGCGTACGCCTCGGCGAGCTGGACGTCCACCCGCGGCGCGAGGCCGCCCGCGCCCGCGGCGCGCCGGATCGACACGTCCACGCTCCCGCGCGCGAGCCGATCCTTCACGGCCTTCGCCGCCTCGAGCTCGAGCGCCGCGTACTCGCGCGGCAGCCGGACCTTCACCTCGCAGAACTTGTGGTTGACGGAGCGGACCTCGACGTCGAGCTCCTCGCCCGCGGCCGCGCCGTGGCCGGCGCCGTAGCCCGTCATGCTGCGGATCATCGCTCCACCCCGGGGCAATTCATGGGCGCGGACCGTAGCGTCGCCCACCGGGAGCGTCAAGGCGCGCCGCCGCCCTCTCCGGAGCGGCCGGGCGGACGATCGCCGAGCGGCCGCGCCTCGTCGAGCAGCATCACCGGGATGTCGTCCTCGATGCGGAAGACCAGCCGGCACGCGTGGCAGCGGATCTCCCGGAGCTCCTCGCGGAACTCGAGATCGCCCTTGCAGCGCGGGCAGGCGAGGATCTCCTTCAGCTCGGGCGCGAGCGCCATCGAAAACCTCCGGCGCGGAGATTACGCCGCGCGTCCGGCGGGCGGCAAGGCCAGGATCTCGGCGAGGAACGCGGCGATCGCGTCGCCTCGCGCGGTCTCCGTGAACGCGGTGGTCATGCGCTCGCGCGCGGCCCGCCCCATGGCCTTCGCGCGGGCAGGCGCGCCGAGGAGCTCCACGAGGGCGTCGGCGAGCGCGGCGACGTCGCCCTGCGGGACGAGGAGCCCCGTCGACCCGTCGACGATCGCCTCCGCGGGCGCGCCGAAGCGGTACGCCACCCCCGGCCGCCCCGCGGCCATGCCCTCGAGCAGCGCGCGGCAGGTGCCGTCGTTCCCCTCCGCGAGCAGCACCTTCGCGTCCAGCGTCCGGTACGCCGCGGCGAGCTCGGCCCCTGCCCGGTACCCGGCGAAGACGACGTTCCGCTGGAGCCCGCGGTGCGCGACCCGCACCCGGAGCGCCTCCTCCCCCTCCCCCCGCCCGACCACGACGAGCCGCGCCTCGGGGAGCCGGTCGGCCACCCCGCGGAAGGCGTCCACGAGATCCTCGTGGCCGCGGCCGGGCTTGATCCGCGAGACGATGCCGGCGACCGGCGCTCCGGCCGCGATGCCGAGCTCCTCGCGCAGGTCGGGGCCCTCCGGCGTGAACGTCCCCGCGTCCACCGCGCCGCGCGTGGCGAGCACCCGCGCCTCCGGGACGCGAAAGCGCTCGACGAGGACCCGCGCGTGGGCCTCGCACACCGCCACGAGGCCGTCGGTGCGCCGGAACGCGAGGCCCTGCACGCCGCCCCGGGCGAGGGCGCGCGCGGCGTGCACCGTCCGCACGACGCGCGCCCGGCCGCCGGCGCCCGCGGCGAGCAGCGCCAGCACGTGATCGTGCGAGAAGTTCGCGTGCAGCACGTCCACGCCCCCGCGCGCGAGCGCGGCGAGGCGTCCGACGTCGCGGAGGTAGCGGACGGGCCCGGACTTCGGGGAGAGCGCGAGGTCGCTGCGCACCGCGAGCCCCTCGGCGCGGAGCCGCTCGACGAGGTTGCCGGGGCGGAGCGTCTCGACCGCGAGCTCCACCTCGTGGCCGTGCGCGAGGAGCGCCCGCGCCACCGAGGCCATCGGCTCGGCCGGGCCGGTCCACCACGCCGACGAGAGGAGCTCCAGGACCCGCACGCCGGCCGCCGCGCGCCCGCCTACCGGCGCGTCGCCTCGAGCTTGCCGATGAGCTCGGTGGTGGAGTGGTCCTTGGGATCGCCCGCGACCGCCACGCGGCCGCCGTAGGAGCGCACCTCGGCCGCCTCGGGGATCGTGTCGGGCGTGTAGTCGGTGCCCTTCACCTGCACGTCCGGGCGGAGCGCGCGGATCACCGGGACCACGTCCTTCGAGTCGAAGAGGACCACGTGATCCACGCAGGTGAGCGCCTCGAGGATCTCGGCGCGCTCCGTCTCCGGGACGACCGGCCGCCCGGGCCCCTTGTTCGCGCGCGTGGAGGCGTCGCTGTTTACCGCGACGACGAGCAGGTCCGCCTCCGCCTTCGCGCCCTGCAGGTAGCGGAGGTGTCCCACGTGGAAGAGGTCGAAGACGCCGTTCGCGAGCGCGATGGTCCGGCCGGCCGCGGTCGCGGCGGCCCGCACGGCCGGGAGCTCGTCGAGGGCGACGCGCTTCGAGGCGCTCAAGTCGGACCTCATGGGCGGAGGAGCTCCGCGGCGAGCTCGTCGCGCGACACGGTGGCGGTCCCCGGCTTCTGCACGACGAGCGAGCCCGCCACGTTCGCGAGGCGCGCGGCCGTCACCGCATCGCCCCCTGCGGCGAGGCCCGCGCTGAAGGTGGCGGCGACGGTGTCGCCCGCGCCGGTCACGTCCACGGCGTCCTGGCTGCCGTGCGCGGGGACGTGCACGGGCGGCAGCCCCTTGCGGAAGACGGACATGCCGTTTCGCCCGCGGGTGACGAGCAGCACCTCGCAGTCCACGCGCTTCTGGAGGGTGCGCGCGGCGCGCTCGAGGGCGCCCGGCTCGCCGAGCGGCACGCCGGACGCCGCCTCGAGCTCGACCTCGTTCGGCTTCACCATGGTGAGGCCGGTGTAGGCGCGCAGCTGGTAGCGCGAGTCGACGCAGACCGGGACCCCGCCTCGCTTCAACCGGCGGAGCGCCTCGATGGCGTCGGCGTGAACCGTGCCCGAGCCGTAGTCGCTCGCGAGGATCGCCTGGGCCGAGCGCCCGTGCTTCTCGAGCTCGCGGACGAGCCGCTTCTGGACCGCCGCGGAGAGCGGCTCGCGGGGCGCGCGGTCGAGGCGGATCATCTGCTGGCGCCGGCTCGAGCGGCCGCCGGCCAGGATCCGCGTCTTCGCCTCGGTGGGACGGCCCGCGACGCGGATCAGCCCCGAGACGTCGATGCCGCCGCCCTCGAGCTCGTCGAGGAGCGCGGTGCCGAGCGCGTCGTCCCCGACGACCCCCACGGCGCGGACCTTCACGCCGAGCGCGGCGAGGTTCTGCGCGGCGTTGCCGGCCCCGCCGGCCTTCAGCTCGGAGGCCTCGTAGCGCACGATGAGGACCGGCGCCTCGCGGCTGATCCGCTCCGTCTCGCCGTAGACGTACTCGTCCGCGACGAAGTCGCCCACCACCACCACCTCGGTCCGCGCGAACGAGGGGAGCAGGCCGGCGAGCGAGGGCAGGAGGTTTTCCCGGGGGCGGCGCACGCGCGTTTCCTACCGCGCGCCGTCCGCGCGCGTCAATGCGGAGGCGGCCGCCGGGGGACCCGCGGCCTCGCCCTCCGGCCGCGTCTTCCACCGGCGGTGGAGCCAGTACCAGCGGTCGGGGTAGAGGCGGATCCAGCGCTCGAGCCGGTCGTTCAGATCCTGCATGAACGCGAGCGCGTCCGCGTCTCGGTCGCCGGTGTCGGGCACCGCGAGGGGCCCCTCGATGACGACCTTGTGGCGCCCGTCGCCGAGCGGGACGGAGACCGTGAAGACCACGGCCGCCCCGGTGCGCATCGCGAGCAGCGCCGGGGTCGCGGCGGTCGCGGCCGGGACGCCGAAGAAGGTCGGGAAGATGGCGCGCCGGCGCGGCTGGTTCTGGTCGATGACGTAGCCGAGCACGCGCCCCGCCTTGAGCGAGCGGATCGCGGCCGAGAGCGTGCTGCCCCGCGTGACCACGAGATCCTCGACGCCGGCGCGGAGCCGCGCCTTTCGCCAGAGGTCGTTCGCGCCCGACTTGCCCATCTCGCGCGTGATCATGGTGATGGGGACGCCGCGCAGCGTGTGGGCGGCGGCCAGCACCTCGAAGTTCCCGAAGTGCCCGGTCGCGGCGATGACCCCCTTCCCGCGCGCGCGCGCCTCCTCGAACCGGTCCCAGCCCTCGTGCACGAAGATGCCCTCGAGCTCCTCGCGCGAGAGGGACGGCACGCGGAAGAAGTCCGGGATCATCTGCCCGAAGTTGCGGTAGGTGCGGCGCGCGATGTCTCTGCGCTCGCCCTCGGTCTTCTCGGGGAAGGCGAGCCGGAGGTTGTCGAGCACCACGCGCCGGCGGATCCGGCTCGTCCAGGCGAGCCAGCCGAGGGCTGCGCCGAGCGCCGCGACGACGCGGGGCGGGAGGCGGGCGAGGAAGAAGCCGAGGAGGCGCATGCGAGTCACCCAGCGCTGCGAGAGGAACCGGCGTGGACCGTGAGCGCTGCGTCGAGGACCTCGGCGAGGACCGCCTCCCCCCGGACGAGTTCCGCGTCGATGCGCACCGCGCACAGGCGCGGCTCGGCGGCGCGGGCCGGCGCGAGCCGGACGGCGTCCTTCTCGGTCATGACCACGCGCGCGCGGGCGGCCTCCGCGGCGCGGAGGACGTCGTCGAGCTCGCGCTCGGTGAACCGGTGGTGGTCGGGGAAGGCCCGCTCCGCGACCACCTCGGCGCCGAGCCCGGCGAGGGTGCCGAGGAACGCGCCGGGCCGCGCGAGCCCGGACACGGCGATCACGCGCTCCCCGCGCAGCGCGCCGAGGCCGAGGCTCCGCCCGAGCGTCCCGTCGACCACGTCGACCGGCGCGTGCCGCGACTCGACCGGCGCGCGGCCGGTGGCGTCGAGCGCCAGCGCGCGCAGCGCCGTGAGCGCCGCCGCGTCCGCCCCGTCCACCCGGGAGAGCCAGACGAGCCCCGCGCGCCGGATCGCCCCGCGAGGCTCGCGGTTCGGGCCGCGCGGCAGCAGGTGCCCGTTGCCGAACGGATTCGCGGCGTCGAGCACCACGACGTCGAGGTCGCGCGCGAGGGCGCGGTGCTGGAACCCGTCGTCGAGGACGAGGGCGTCGGCGCCGAGCGTGGCGACCGCGAGAGCGGCGAGCGCGGCGCGGCGGGGACCGCACAGCACGGCGACGCCCGGCAGCCGGCGCGCGAGGAGCGCCGGCTCGTCGCCCGCCTCGTCCGCGCCGAGGAGCGTCCGCACCCCGTCGGAGACGACGCGCGGGTCGGCGCGCGACGCGCCGTAGCCGCGCGAGAGCACCGCCACGCGCCGGCCGCGCGCGGCGAGCCGGCTCGCGACCGCGATGGCGGCGGGCGTCTTGCCGGCGCCGCCGACCGCGACGTTGCCGATCGACACGACCGGAACGCCGGCGCGCGCCTGGGCGAGCAGCCCGCGGTCGTAGAGCGCGCCGCGGGCCGCGGCGCCCACCCGGAACAGGCCCTCCGCGAGGACGAGCGGCGCGAGCAGCGCGGTCTCGCCGGGCGCGGCGCGGGGTCGCCACCAGATCCGCTCCACGAGGCTCATCGGGCGAGCAGCTCGCGGGACGCCGCGAGCACGGCCTCGGGCGCGAGATCGCGCAGGCAGCGGTGGTGGCCCTCGGGGCAGTAGTCCCCTCCGTGGTTCGAGCACGGGGCGCAGGCGAGCGCCAGCGAGAGCGACCGCCCTGGCGCGGGCGGTCCCCAGCGCGCCGCCGAGGTCGGGCCGAAGAGCGCGAGCGCCGGGACGCCGACCGCCGTGGCGAGGTGCACGGGGCCCGAGTCGCACGCGACGAGGAGCCGGACGCGGGAGAGCGCGGCGGCGAGCGCGTCGAGCGGCAGGAACGAGAGGTCGGCGGCCACCTCGCAGCGGGCGGCGGCGCGGAAGGCGGCGAACGCGTCGCGGTCGCCCGGCCCGCCGCACAGCACGATCCGGTGGCCCTCGGCGGCGAGCGCGTCGGCGACCGCGGCGAACCGCTCCGCCGCCCAGCGCTTCGTGGCCCAGCGGGCGCCCGGGGCGACGGCGACGATGGAGCCGTCCACCGCGCCGAGCGCGTCGTCGGCGAGGGCCCGCGCCTGCGCCGAGAGCGCGACCTTCATCCGGCCGGGCTCGCCGATGCCGAACGGCGCGAGGGCCTCCGCGTAGAGGCGGGTCTGGTGCGCGCGCACGAGCGGCGGGTCCGCCCCGAAGACCGACCGCAGCGCCTGCAGCGCGGAGCGGCGGCGGAAGGCGGCGCGCATCGGCGCGGCGGCGCGCGCCACGAGGACGCTGCGGGCCTTGTGCTGGAGGTCGATCGCGACGTCGAACCGGCCGCGCAGGCTCGAGGCGAGCCCCCACGCGCCGTTCGTGCCGTCGCGCCCGAGCCGGTGGACCTGGGCGAGCTCCGGCAGCCCCTCGAGCAGCGGCGCGTAGAGCGCGTCCGTCACCCACTCGATCCGCGCCGCGGGGAAGCGCCGGCGCAGGGGCTCGAGGACGCTCGTCGCGAGGACGACGTCCCCGAGCGCGCTGTAGCGGACGACGAGGATGCTCGCCGGATCCGTCACGCCGCCGCCTTTCCACGCGGGAGCATGGAGAGCATGTGCTCGACGTTGCGGGCGCTCGCGCCGCGGATCGACGTCACCGAGCCGCGCGCCAGCGCGCCGAGCTCCTCGAGCTGGTCGGGCCGCGAGAGCAGCTCCTCGGCCACCTTGAGGAGCTGCTCGGGCGAGGCGACCTGGATCCCGCCGCGCCCCTGCAGCACCTGCACCGAGTCCTTGAAGTTCTCCATGTGCGGCCCGAACAGCACGGGCTTCCCCTGCGCCGCGGGCTCGAGCACGTTCTGCCCGCCGCGCGTGACGAAGCTGCCGCCGACGAAGACCAGCGTCGCGAGGCGGTAGGCGATCGAGAGCTCGCCGATGGTGTCGAGCAGCGTGACCTGCGCGTGGCCCGCGGGCGCGCCGCCGCTGCGCAGGCGGACGCCGAGCCCCGCCTCCGCCGCGAGCGCCATGATCTTGCCGCAGCGCTCGAGGTAGCGCGGCGCGATGACGAGCTGGAGGCGCGGGTGGCGCTCGAGCAGCCCCTTGTACACGCCGAGGACGAGCTCCTCCTCGCCCTCGTGGGTGGAGCCGGCCATGAAGACGGGCGCGGTCGGGTCGAGGCCCATCTCCGCGCGGAGCGCCTGCTCCTTGCCCTCCGCGCCTTCGAGCACGAGCGCGTCGAACTTGGTGTTCCCGGTGACCCACACGCGATCGGGGGCGGCGCCGAGCGCGAGCGCCCGCTCCGCCTCCTCGTCCGAGCGCATGAGGAAGCAGTCGATGCGGCGGAGGGGGTTCCGGATGGCGCGGAACATCGCCCGGTAGCGCGAGAGCTTCGCCGGGTTGAAGCGGCCGTTCGTGAGCGCGATCCGCACCCCCGCCTTGCGGGCGGCGCGGATGAGGTTCGGCCAGATCTCCGTGTACTCGAGCACCAGGAGGTCGGGCTTCAGCGCCGCGACCGCGCGCCGGGTCGCGCCGAACAGATCGTACGGCGCGTACAGCACCACGTCGGCCTCGGCGAGCTTCTTCCGCGCCATCTCCTGGCCGCTGTTCGTGATGGTGGTGACGATGATGCAGGAGCCCGGCAGGCGCCGCTTCAGCTCCCGCATCATCGGCTGGAGCGAGAGGAGGTCGCCGGCGCTCGCGCCGTGCAGCCAGACCCGCGGGCTGCCCCGGCCGAGGTCGAGGCCGCGCCGGTAGAGGCCGAGGCGCTGGGCGATGCCGTGGCGCAGCTTCGGGTGCGTGAGCAGCACCGGCAGCGCGAAGACGAAGAGCGCGTAGCTCGCGATGACGTAGACGAGGTGCAGGGCGGGACCTCTCGTGGGGCGCTTTTACTCGATGCGCAAGGGGTTCGTGAAGATCCACGGCCGGCCGTCGATCCGGGCCTCCACGCGGTAGTCGCCGGGGGCGCACCGGCCGTCGCAGCGGAACGCGGCGCCGTCCGCGTCCGGGGCGAGCGCGCCCGCGGGGCGGCCGTCGCGCAGGAGCGCGAACCGGGCGCGCGGATCGGGGGGCGCGCCGAGCGACAGCGCGATCGTCTCCGGGTCGGGGCGCCCGAGCCGGACGCGCGCCGCCGGCGCGACGCCGTCGAAGACGCACGCCGCGCTGCCGTCGAGGAGCGCCGCGGTCACCGCGCGCGCGTCGGCCTCCGCGTCCCCGCTCCGGCGCACGGGCACGCGCATCGAGAACGCCTCGAAGGCCGCGCGGTAGCCCGGGTAGCCGTGCGCGTCGGCCGAGCACAGGAGCACGCGGACCTCGCCGCGGCCGCGCGCGGCGCCCTCCTCGGCGTCGAAGCGCGCGAGCTCGTCCGCGGGATCGGCGGCGAGCGCGAGCACGGCGCCGGCGCCGTCGAAGGGCAGCGCCGCCGCTGCGCGCACCACCTTGCTGGCCGCGCGATCGGTCACCACGCGGTACCAGGACGTGTCGTTCGAGACGACCTCGAAGCCGCGCCACGGCCCCCGACCCCAGCCGGTGAAGGGCCGGCGCGGGTGGAACGGGTGCGCCAGCACCGCCTGGCCGCCGAGCGCGGCGATCGCGCCGAGGGGATCGCGGACGCGCTCCTCCCGCGTGAGCGCGCGCGGCACCCCGAGCGCCACCACGTGTCCGTAGGGGGTCGAGACCTCGGTGGCGGGCACCACGAGGACGCCGTCGAGGTACTCCGCCCGCTCCGGGGCGCGGACGTTGTGATCGGTGACCACGACGAAGTCGAGGCCCGCGGCGCGCACCGCGGCGACCACCTCCGCGAGCGAGCCGCGGCCGTCGCTCGCGGTGGTGTGCACGTGGTAGGCGCCGCGCAGCCCCTCCCGCGCCGCGTCGGCGTGCGCGGCCCCGGAGCGGCGCAGCGTGCGCTCCCGGAGCGCCATCGCGCCGAACCCCGCGTAGCCGGCGAGGAGGAGGACGACCGCGGCGAGGACGATCCGCTTCAAGCCTAGCCCGCGCTCACGCGCGCCTCCGCGCGCGCCTCGCCCTCGAAGATCCGGTGGAGGCGCGCGTACTCGCCGCCGCGCGCGACGAGCTCGTCGTGGGTGCCGAGCTCGACCACGCGCCCGCCGGAGAGGACCACGATGCGGTCGGCGTTCCGCACCGTCGAGAGGCGGTGCGCGATGACGAGCGTGGTGCGGCGGCGTCCGCCCTCGATGGCCATGAGGGAGTCGAGCGCGCGCTGCACCTCGCGCTCGCTCTCCGCGTCGAGCGCGCTCGTCGCCTCGTCGAGCACGAGGATGGGCGCGTCCTTGAGGAAGGCGCGGGCGATCGCGATCCGCTGCCGCTGCCCGCCCGAGAGGAGGACCCCCTTCTCCCCCACGCGGGTGTCGTACCCGTGAGGCAGCGCCTCGATGAAGCCGTGCGCCTGCGCGAGCCGCGCCGCGCGCTCCACGTCGGCCTGCGCCACCTCGGGACGGCCGTAGGCGATGTTCGCGCGGATGGTGTCGTTGAAGAGCACCGTCTCCTGCGTCACGAGCGCGAGCTGGGCGCGCAGGCTCGCGAGCGTCACGTCGCGGACGTCCTTCCCGTCGACGGTGATCCGGCCGTCGGTGACGTCCCAGAAGCGCGGCAGGAGGTTCGCGACGGTCGTCTTGCCGCCTCCGGACGAGCCGACGAGCGCCACCACCTCGCCCTTGCGGATCTCGAGGTCGAGGCCGTGCAGCACCGGGCGATCGCCGTACGCGAAGGCCACCCGCTCGTAGCGGATCGCCTCCGCGAACCGCGGGAGGACCTCGCGGCCGTCGTCCGGCACGGCGGAGGGCGTGTCGAGGATCTCGAAGATCCGGTCGCCGGCCGCCGCGCCCTGCATCGCGATCTGCCCGACGCGCCCGAGCTGCTTCACGGGCGTGTAGAGGAGGAGCACCGCCGCCACGAAGGAGAAGAACTTCCCCGGCTCGAGCTCCCCCGCCAGGATCCGCCCGCCGACCCACCAGATCGCGGCCGCGAGCCCCGCCGCCCCCATGATCTCCATGAGCGGCGACGAGAAGGCCCGGACGAGATAGCTGCGGCGCAGGATCCGGATGAGCTTCCCGTTCGCCTCGGCGAAGCGGCCGGACTCCCAGCGCTCCATCCCGTAGGCCTGCACGACCCGCATCCCGCTCACCGCCTCCTGCACCATCTCGGACAGCTCGCCGGCGGTGGACTGGGCGTGGCCCGTGACGCGCTTCAGCCGCTTCGCGAGGCGCACGACCGGCAGGAGCGTGACGGGGACCGCGCCGAAGGCGACGAGCGACATGCGCCAGTCGAGGACGAAGCACGAGACGAGCATCACGATGACGGTGAGCCCGTCGCGCAGGTAGCTCGGGATCGCGTTCGAGACGGCGGTCTCGACCGAGAGCACGTCCGCCGAGAAGCGCTGGAGGATGTCGCCGGAGTGGCGGCGCGTGTAGAAGCCGGGCGACAGCCGCAGGAGGTGGTCGAAGAGGGCGCGGCGGACGTCCGCGATCATCCGCTGCCCGACCATCCCCATCAGGTAGAACTGCCCGAAGTAGGCCACGCCCTTCAGCGCGGCGACGCCGACGATGATCGCGGGCAGGATGCCGAGGATGGTCGAGCGGTCCAGCCGGGCGAGCTGGCCCGCGACGTCCCACGACGCCGGCACGAACTTGGCGAGGCTGCCGAGGGCCCGCGGGTCCCCGCGGAACAGGAACTCGAGCGCCGGCCCGAGCAGGTACACGTAGGCGGCCGTCGTGACCGACAGGATCGCCATGCAGAGGATGGCGACGGCGAGCGTCAGCTTGTACGGCGCGACGAAGCGGAGGAGTCTCAGGTACGAGCGCAAGGCGCGGCCATCCTATGCCAGAACGTCCGCGGGGGGCAGGACGACGCTACCCCGTCCGGGCGGCACCCTCACCCACCCGGCCGCCCGCCCGGCCGCCTGCCGCCCCCACTGGCCCGGTTGACCCACCCTCGCCGCCGGCGCCGAATCGGATCGTGGGCGCGGCCCACGCCGCGCGCCACGGAGGTCGCAATGGCGAGGACGGTGGAGCAGAGGCGGAACCCGGCGGGCGTCGAGCACTGCATCGCGATCACGGGCAAGGGCACGCCCGGCGGCACGGCGCTCGAGGAGGCGATCGAGGCGGTGACGAGGACCGCGGCGGTGCTGGCGGCGGCCAAGAAGAAGGGCGGGAACCTGTTCCGCCCGGGCGCGCCCGAGGTCCGGCTGCGTCCGGCCGGCGAGGGTGATCGCGGGAGCGGGGGCTTCACGGTGCTCGTGCGCGTCCCCGACTTCGTGAGCGCGCGCGACGCGCGCGAGGCGGCGCACGAGGCCGCGGAGCGTCGGCCCGCCGCCAAGGCCGTGAGGCTCGTCGCGGTGGGCGCGGCGGCGCTGCGCGGCGGCGGGCGGCCGGGCCGCGACCGGCAGCCGAGCGGGATCCGTCGCACGCGCTCGGGGCCGCAGCACCGGGCCCGCGAGACGCTGCGCTGAGCGACGGGTCGCGCTCGCGACGACCGTCGCAGCGCGCGGCTCGCTCACTCCTCGAGGCCCTTCACCTTCCCCTCCGCCCGCCGCCGCTCGATGATCTTCTGCGCGATGGGCGGCGGGACGGGGTCGTAGTGCGAGGCCTCCATCGTGAAGTACCCGACGCCCTGCGTGAGCGAGCGGAGGTCGGCGTCGTAGGTCATCGCCTCGGCGTGCGGGCAGAGGGCGCGGACGAGCACCCCGCGCGCGAGCGGCTCCATGCCCTGCACCTTCGCGCGCCGGCTGTTCAGGTCGCCCATCACCGCGCCGACGTACTCCTCGGGGACGCGCACCTCGAGCTTCATCACGGGCTCGAGGAGGATCGGGCGCGCCTCGAGGACGGCCTTCTTGAACGCCATCGAGCCCGCCACCTGGAACGCCATGTCGGAGCTGTCCACGTCGTGGTAGCTGCCGAACACGAGCCTCGCCCTGAAGTCGACGACCGGGTAGCCGGCGAGCGGCCCGGAGTGCAGGGCGCCGCGGATCCCCTTCTCGACCGAGGGGATGAACTGGCGCGGGACCACGCCGCCGACGATGGCGTCCTCGAACTCGAACCCCTCCCCGCGCGCCTTCGGCACGAGCTCGACGTGGGCGTCGCCGTACTGCCCGTGCCCGCCGGTCTGCCGCTTGAACTTGCCCTGCGCCTTGGCCGGCGCGGTGATGGTCTCGAGATACGCGGGCGTCGGGGGCGCGAGCGTGACCTCGACGCCGTGCTTGCGCTTCACGCGCTCCACCGTCACCTCGATGTGCGCCTGCCCCATGCCCTGGAGGAGCATCTCGCCCGTGTCCGGGGAGCGGGCCAGCTCGAGCGAGGGGTCCTCCTCGATGAGCTTCTGCAGCGCCGCGGCGGCCTTGTCGTCGCCGGCCTTCGCGTGGACGGCGTACGACACCGGCCGGGTGTGCTGCGCGAAGTGCGGCAGGAGGATGGGGGCGGCCGGGTCGCACAGCGTGTCGCCGGTGTGCGCGTCCTTCAGCTTCATGAGCACGACGAACTCGCCGGGTCCCGCCTCGGGCACCTCCGCCGTCTGCGCCCCGTCGGTGCGGTGCAGGTGCGAGACGCGCTCCTCGCTGCGGGTCCTGGGGTTCATCACGTTCGCGTCGTGCTTCAGGGTGCCGGAGAACACCCGGACGTAGTCGACGCGCCCGGCGAAGTGGTCGATGGTCGTCTTGAACACCTGCCCGCAGAACGGCGCCTCGGGGGTGGCGGGGCGCGTCACCTCCTTGCCGGCGAGGTCCTTGCCCTTCACCTCGCGCGCCTCGGGGCCCGGGACGATCCCAACGACGAGGTCGAGCAGCTCGCGGACGCCGACGCCGCTCTTCGCGCACGTGCACGCGACGACGAGGATGCGCTGCTCGGCTGCGCCCCGGGCGAGGCCGCGCGCGATCTCCTCCTCCGAGAGCGACCCGCCCTCGAGGTACTTCCCGAGCAGCTCGTCGTCCGACTCCGCGGCGGCCTCGACGAGCGCGGTGCGGAGGCGCTCCGCCTCGGCCGAGAGCTCGCCGGGGATCGCGCCCTCCTCGTACCGGCCCTTGCCGTCGTGCAGGTGAGCCTTCATCGAGACGAGGTCCACGAGGCCGGCGCACTTGCCGCCGCGCAGGATCGGGAGCTGGACCGGGACCGGCTTCACCTTGAGCGAGGACTCCACGTCGGCGAGCGTCCTCGCGAAGTCGGCCTGCTCGTGGTCGAGCCGGGTGATCACCGCGATCGCCGGGCGGCCCGAGTCGGCGAGCACGTCGTACGCGCGCTCGGCCCGGTTGTGCGCGCCGTCGGCGGCCGAGAGGGCGAGCACCGCGCCATCGGTCACCTGCAGCGCCCACTCCACCTCGGTGAGGAACGCGGCGAACCCCGGGCAGTCGAGCACGTGGAACGCCCGTCCGCCCTCCTCGAAGCTCTCGGGGTGGAGCGCCAGCGTGAAGTTTCGCTTCTTCTCCTCGGGCTCGGCGTCGAGGCGCGAGGTGGAGGCTTCGCCCGGGGGCCGCTTCGGATCGGCGATGCGCCAGAGCGCCTCGACGAGGGCGGTCTTGCCCGCCCCGTCGGCGCCGATGATGGAGAAGGTGCGGATCACGCGGGAGTTGGCCATGTCGTGTCTCCGGCTTCCCCGCGCCCCGGGGCGCGGGCGTGTGCGTTGAAGGATGCAACGAGACGCATGCGCGGCGCCACGTGTTCTTCACCGCGCGGCAGACGCGGCCCGAGAGGGCCGCGCCCGTTCGTCGCGCCCGCGTCAATCGCCCCTGGCGATCTCCGGGAAGTCGTCCTGCCAGAACTCGCGCGGGCCCCGCGGCGCCCCGGGCTCGCGGCCCTGCTCGCGGCGCCGCAGCTCGACCCGCCGGATCTTGCCCGAGACGGTCTTGGGCAGCTCCGAGAACTCCAGGCGGCGGACGCGCTTGTACGGCGCGAGCCTCCGGCGCAGGAACCGGAAGAGCTCGAGCGCGAGCTCGCGGTCCGGCGCGCGCCCCGGCTTGAGGATGATGAACGCCTTGGGGACGAGGCCGCCCACCGCGTCGGGGCTCGGCACGACGGCCGCCTCCGCGACGGCGTCGTGCTCGATGAGCGCGCTCTCGAGCTCGAAGGGGCTGATCCGGTAATCCGAGCTCTTGAAGACGTCGTCGGCCCGCCCGACGTAGGTCACGTACCCGTCCGCGTCCCGGGCGGCGACGTCGCCCGTGTGGTAATGGCCGTGGCGCGTCGTGAACTCGTTCAGGTTGGGGTCCTGCTCGTAGCCCGCCATGACGCCGGCCGGGCGCGGGTCGAGCGTGATGGAGAGCTCGCCCTCGGGCGCGTCGTTCCCCTCCTCGTCGAGCAGCGCGATGCGGTAGCCCGGCAGCGGGCGGCCCATCGAGCCGGGCTTGAGCGGCTGGCCCGGCGAGTTGCCGATCTGCGCCGTGGTCTCGGTCTGGCCGTAGCCGTCGCGGATCGTCACGCCCCAGGCCTTCCGGACCTTCTCGATCACCTCGGGGTTGAGCGGCTCGCCCGCCGAGAGCGCCTCGCGGACCTTCACCTGGTGGCGGGAGAGATCCTCGAGGATGAGCATGCGCCAGACGGTGGGCGGCGCGCACAGGGTCGTGATCTGGTGCCGCTCCAGGACGCCGAGCGTCTCGCGCGGCACGAACCTCGCGTAGTTGTGCACGAACACCGTCGCCCCGGCGTTGAACGGCGCGAAGAAGCTCGACCAGGCGTGCTTCGCCCAGCCCGGCGACGAGACGTTCATGTGCACGTCGCCCTCCCGCAGGCCGATCCAGTACATCGTCGAGAGGTGGCCCACCGGGTAGCTGCGCTGGGTGTGCACGACGAGCTTCGGCTTCGCGGTGGTGCCGCTCGTGAAGTAGAGCAGCACCGGGTCCGAGGACATCGTCTCGCCGTGCGGGATGAACAGCGACGACTCGTCGTAAGCGAGCTCGAACGGGATCCAGCCCGGCACCTGCTCGCCCACGACGTGCCGCGCGAACCCGCCGTCGAGCGCCCGCATCTTCTCCGCGCCGGCGGGGTCCGTCACGACGTGGCGCACCCGGCCGCGCTCCACGCGATCGACGAGGTCCTCCGGCGTGAGCAGCGTGCTCGCCGGGATGACGCACGCGCCGAGCTTCATGGCCGCGAGCATCACCTCCCAGATCTGCACGCAGTTCGGCAGCATCATGAGGATGCGATCGCCGCGCTCGACGCCGTGGCGGCGGAGGTAGATCGCGACGCGGTTGGAGCGCTCCGCCAGCTCGGCGTACGAGAGGCGCACCTCCGCGCCGTACTCCTCCACGAGGTGCAGCGCCGTCCGCGGGTTGCCGTCCGCGACGATGTCGAACCAGTCGAGCGCCCAGTTGAAGCGATCGAGGGCCGGCCAGCGGAACTCCCGGTAGGCGGTCTCGTAGTCCTCGCGGTGCTGCACGAGGAAGTCGCGGGCGCGGCGGAAGCTCTCCGTGGACGACATGCGGGCCTCCCGGGGTGGAGGCCGAGTGTGACAGACGGCCACAGGGCATTGCGAGACGCCCCGCCCGTCCCGTCCGGGTGCTCGCTAGGGACCCAGCAGGCGTCCGGCGAAGGACTCGGACAGCCCATCGAGCATGAACTGGATGCCGATGGCGACGAGCAGCAGGCCCGCCGCGCGCTCGAGGATGGCGAGGCCGGTCCGCCCCAGCACGCGCTCCGTCCGCGTGGCGCCTGCGAGGATCACGTAGCTCCCCGCGGCGGTGAGCGCGATCGCGACCAGCACGGGGATGGCGTGCCACCAGGGCCCGCTCCGCGCGCGCGCCATGAGGACGACGGCGGTCGCGATGCTCCCCGGCCCGGCGAGCAGCGGCATCGCGAGCGGCACGATGGCGATGTCCTCCTTGTCGGCGCCCGCCTCCACCTCACCCTCGGTGATGCGCGTCCTGGACGGCTGGGTGCGGATCATGTCGAGCGCGAGGAGGAGCAGCACGACCCCGCCGGCGATCTTGAACGCGCCGAGGCTGATGCCGAGCAGCTTGAAGATCCAGGCGCCGGCGAGCGCGAACGCGGCGAGCACGAGGCCGGCGGCGATGGCCGCGCGGAGCGCGATGACGCGCCGCTCCTCCGCGCTGTGCCGCCTCGTCATCGCGAGGAAGAACGGCACCGCAGAGAACGGATCGACGACGAAGAAGATCGCCGAGAACGAGACGAGGCCGAGGCCGAGGAGCTCACCCATGACGAGGCGGGCGGAAGATACCGCGGACGGCCGCGGCGCGGGGCTACTTCTCGGGCGCGGCGCGGCGCGCGAACCCCGAGCGGCGGATCGACCAGACCTTGCGCACCGCCTCGATCACGATCCGGCGCGACATCTTCGACTGCCCCACCCGCCGGTCCGCGAAGACGATCGGCACCTCCACCACCCGGAACCCCCGCCGGAGCGCGCGGTAGGTGAGCTCGATCTGGAACGCGTAGCCCGAGCACTCGACGCTCGGCAGGTCGATCGCCTCGAGCACCTCGCGCCGGAAGCACTTGAACCCGCCGGTGAGGTCGCGCACGCGCACGCCGAGGATGGTCCGCGCGTAGAGGCTGCCCCCGCGCGAGATGAGCTTGCGGCCGAGGCCCCAGTTCACCGTCCCGCCGCCCGGGACGTAGCGCGAGCCGAGCACGAGGTCGGCGTCGCTGCGGGCGCGAGCGAGCAGGGCCGGCAGGTAGCGCGGGTCGTGCGAGAAGTCGGCGTCCATCTCGAGCACGTAGGCGTACCCGCGCGAGAGCGCCCAGTCGAAGGCGGCGAGGTACGCCCTCCCGAGCCCCTGCTTCGCGGCGCGGTGGAGCACGTGGACGCGCGGCTCGCGCGCGGCGAGCCGGTCGGCGAGCTCGCCCGTGCCGTCCGGCGAGCTGTCGTCCACGACGAGCACGTCCACGTCCGGCGTGGCGGCGAGGATGCCCGCGACGATGGGCTCGAGGTTCTCGCGCTCGTCGTAGGTGGGGAGGCAGACGATCGCCGGGCGCCGCTCCGTCATGACATCACCCCCACGATCTCCTCCGCCACGCGCCGGGGCGCGCCGGGCTCGCCGAGCGAGTCGCGCACCTCCTGCAGCGCCGCGAGCTGCGCGTCGCGCACCGCGCGATCGCCGAGGAGCCGCTCGATCTCCGCGGCCATGCGCGCCGGGCTCGCCTCTCCCTGCAGGAGCTCGGGGACGACGCTTCGGCCGGCGAGGATGTTGACGAGCGCGAAGTGCGCGATGCGCACGAGCATCCTGCCGAGCGCGTACGTGAGCCAGGAGAGCCGGTACACCACGACCATCGGCCGGAGCATGATCGCGGTCTCGAGCGTGGAGGTGCCGCTCTTCACGATGGCGGCGTCGCTCGCGCCCACCACCTCCTCGGTGCGCCCGTCGACGAGCTTCACCTCGATGGTGCGGTGCACGGCGAGGTACGGCTCGAGCGCGGCGCGCGGGAGGGTCGGGGCGACCGGCACCACGAACTGCGCGTCGGGGTGGACGGCCTTGATCCGCTCGGCGGCCTCGAGCATGGGCGCGAAGAGGCGCTTCAGCTCCGACGCGCGGCTCCCCGGCACGAGCGCGACGGTGGTCCGGCCGTTCGCGAGCCCGAGGGCGGCGCGGTAGCGGTCCGGGGCCTCCGGCGGCGGCCGCTCCGCGAAGGGGTGCCCGACGAAGCGCGCCCGGACGCCGGTGCCCTCGTAGAAGCTCGGCTCGAACGGGAGGATGCAGAGCATCCGGTCGACGACCTTCGCGATCTTCTTCGCCCTGCCCTTCCGCCACGCCCAGATGGTGGGCGAGACGTAGTAGACGACGGGGATCCCGAGCTTCTTGAGCTTCGCCGCGAGGCGGAGGTTGAAGTCCGGGAGGTCGACGAGCAGGGCCGCCTTGGGGCGGCGCTCGGCGGCGGCGCGCGCGAGCAGGCGCAGGATCCCGAGGATCCGCGGCAGCCGCGGCAGCACCTCGGCGACCCCCATCACCGAGATGTCCTCCGCCGGCGCGAGCACCTCGAGCCCCGCGGCGCGCAGCCGCGGACCGCCGACCCCGAACGCGTGGATCCCGGGCCGCAGCGCCGCGAGCTCCTCGAGCGCGCGCGCCGCGTGCAGATCGGCGCTCGCCTCGCCGGCGACGATGAGGATCTCCTCGGACAAGCCGGCGGGTCATAACACGCACGCCTGGGCGGTCCAACGGTCCCAGGGGTCGGTGTGGGCACCCGGCGCCACGAAGATCGCGGTGGAGCCCCGCGCCGGTGCGTGGCTAACATCCCCCCGTGCCGCTCTTCCGCCGCCGGCCGCGCACGCGAGCCGAGATCGTCGCCGCCGCCGACCGCGCCCGGGCGCGCGGACGCATCCGCAAGGCGGTGGCCGGGTACCGCGAGGCCCTCCGCAACGACCCCGAGGACCCCTCGCTGAACGTGAAGCTCGCTCCGCTGCTCGCGCGCCTCGGCCAGGGCGCCGAGGGCGCCCGCTGCTTCCGCCGCGCGGCGGAGCGCCACCTCGCCGCGGGGTTCACCGATCGCGCCGCAGCGGTGTGCGCCACGGCGACCGGGGTGTTCCCCCTCGAGCCCGCCTTCCGCGTCGAGCTCGCCCGTCTGCACGCGCTGCGGGGCCGCCGGGCCGACGCGGTGGGTGCCCTCGTGGACGGCGGGCGCGCGCTCGCCCGGGCGCGGCGCCGCCCGGCCGCCGTGTCGCTCCTGCGCCGCGCGCTGGCGCTCGAGCCGCTGCACCTCGCGGCGCGGCTCGCGCTCGCGCCGGCGCTCGCCGCCGAGGGTGAGCGCGAGGAG
>NZ_JALCYX010000073.1:0-20412 GCF_022690695.1 Anaeromyxobacter sp. SG17 | reverse complement strand
CGCCGGGCGCGGACGAACGCCGCCGCCGCCTCGACGCAGGCGCGCGCGTCGTCGGCCTTGGGGTCCGGAGCGTCCGGCAGGAACGCCCGGAGCCGCTCGCGCGCGGGCTCCGGGAGCTTCGCCCCGGCGAGCACGAGCGGCCAGGTCCGCCCGGTGTAGTGGAGCTCCGCCGCCGCGACGACGACCGCGCGCGCCTCGCGCGGCGAGAGGAGCCGGGCGGCGCGGGCGGCGTCCGCGGCGGCGCGGACCGCGACGAGCGGGACGGTGAGCGGCCGGAACGCGTGCTCCGCGTCGCCGTGCAGGAGCGCCACCTCCGCGTCGTCGTCGAGGACGCCGTCCCGGTAGGCGCGAAAGATCGCCCCGACCCCCACCACGCCATGCCGCTCGAGCTCCGCGGCGCGCAGCGCGCCCATGCTCGCGCCGCCGAAGACCGCCACGCCCGCGTCGAGCGCGGCGAGGAGCTCGTGGTGCCAGACCGAGGGCGTCGTATCGAAGAGGCCGTCGACGAGGGCGATCGCGAGCGGCCGGGCGGGGAGGACCGCGAGGACGTCCCCGGCGCGGGCGGGCGGGAGGACCCGGCATGGCGCGAGGCGGCTCGCCTCGGCGGCGTGCAGCGACGGGCCGAGGAAGACGACGAGATCGTCCGGGCGCGCGCGGGTCGTCATCAGAGGAGCTCCGAGAGGAGGAGGCCGGGGACGGCGACCTTCACGACGTGCACGCCGGGCGGAGCGGAGAGCTCGACCGCGACGGCCCGGGCGATCCCGGCGCGCCGGAGCCGGGCGAGCACCGCGCGCACGCCCGCGGCGGCGGCGCCCGCGCCTCGCACGCCGGGCATCCGCCCCGCGTCGCGCCGCGCCCGGGTCCCGCCGAGGAGCGCGGCGAGCCCCTTCGCCGCGCGGCGGTCGCCGAGCGCCACGTCCTCGCGGGCGCCGTGGATCTCGGTGGCGCGCGACTGCGCGGCCTCGAGGAGCGCCGCGTGGAGCGCCTCGTCCGGCTCGAGCCGGCAGGCGTAGCCGGCCGCCAGCGGCACCGCCCCGTGCTCGACGTCCGCGACCAGCGCGGCGGCGCAAGGCAGGGTGGGCCCGTCGGCGGCCGCGGAGGCGTCGAGGAGGTGGACCTGGAACCCCCGCGCCTCGAGCCGCCCGGCGAGCGCCGCGGCCCGGGGCGCTGCCCGCGCCAGCGAGCTGCGATCGAGGAGCCGCGCCGTGACCGCCTCCTCCGTGAAGCCCTCCGGCAAGGCCCGGGCGAGCAGATCGCGCTCGACGGCCTCGAGGAGGGCGTGGAGGAGCGCGGCGGCGCGGTCCTCGTGCGCCCCCATGCCGTTCGAGGTCCAGGGGACCACCGCGGCGCCGAGGAGCGGCCCGCCGGCGGGCGGGCAGTGGACGGCGCAGGCCGGGACGAGCGCGGGCGCGCCGCCGAGCAGGTCCTGGCCGATGCGCCAGGCGAGGCGGAGCTCCGACGCCCCCGGCTCCGTCCGCTCCGGCGCGAGCGCCTCCGGCCGCACGACGGCGGCCTCGCCGTGATGTGCGGCGAGGTCGGTCGCGGCGCCCCAGGCCTCCACCTCGGCGCGCTCCGCGGCCCACAGCTCCGCCGCCTCCAGGAGCGCGCCTTGGGCGGCGCGCTCGAACGTGTCGCCCTTGCCGTTCGTGACCTGGAGGACGTGCGCTCCGGGCCGCACCGCGCTCGCCACCTCCACGCCGGTGCGGTCGAGCCCGGTCAGGCGCGCGATGCGGGTCACGCCGAGCGCCACGGCGAGTGAGCCGTCCCTAAGGGGACGGAGGGCTTTGGGCATGCGCGGGTTTATATCTCGGGCAGGCCGCCCGCTGGCAGGCCGCCGCATCCCCAACGAGGAGATCTCCATGACGGAGAGCCCGGTCGACCTGGCGCTCGCCCATTACGAGAAGAACGCTGCCATCTACCTCGACGAGCTGAAGCGGCTCGTCCGCATCCCGAGCGTCTCGTTCGCGGGGTTCCCGGAGGTCGAGGTCGCGCGCAGCGCCGACGCGGTCGCCGAGCTCCTGAGGCGCCGCGGCTTCGAGAAGGTCGAGGTGCTGAAGGTGGAGGGGGCGCACCCCTACGTCTTCGGCGAGCGGATCGAGGATCCCGCCGCGCCCACGCTCCTCCTCTACGCGCACCACGACGTGCAGCCGCCCGGCGAGACGGAGCTCTGGAAGTCGCCGCCGTTCGAGCCCTCCGAGCGCGACGGCCGGCTGTTCGGCCGGGGCGCCGCGGACGACAAGGCCGGCATCCTCGTGCACGCGGCCGCGGTGGACGCCTGGGTGCGCGGGGCGCGGAAGATGCCGCTCAACGTCAAGATCGTGATCGAGGGCGAGGAGGAGATCGGCTCCGAGCACCTCGCCGCCTTCATCGGCCGCTACCGCTCGAAGCTCGACGCGGACGCGATGGTGCTCACCGACACGGGCAACGTGGACGTCGGGCTGCCCTCGGTGACGATCGCGCTCCGGGGCCTCGTCACCGCCGACGTGGAGGTGCGCGCGCTCGACCAGAGCCTGCACTCCGGCATGTGGGGGGGCCCGGTGCCCGACCCGGCCATGGCGCTCGCGAAGATGCTCGCGGGGCTCGTCGATCGCGACGGGCGCATCGCCATCCGCGGGATCTACGACAAGGTCCGGCCGATGACGCGCGAGCAGCGGCGCGCCATCGAGCAGCTCCCCGTCACGGTCGAGGAGTTCCGCAAGCAGGCCCGGCTGCGGCCCGGGGTGCAGCTCCTCGGCGGGAACCACCCCCTCGAGGTGAACTGGTGGGAGCCGGCGCTCGCCGTCAACGCGCTGCAGGCGTCGTCGCGCAAGGACGCGCGCAACATCATCAACGACGTGGCCTGGGCGCGCGTGGGGATCCGGCTCGTGCCGGACATGGATCCGGTGGAGACGCGCGACGCGCTCGTGCAGCACCTCCAGGCCGCCGCACCGTGGGGCGTCGAGGTGCACGTGAAGGTCGAGACCGCGGGCGCGCCCTGGATCACCGACGTGCGTCACCCCGCCTTCGACGCGGCGTTCCGCGCGCTCGAGAAGGGGTTCGGCCGGCAGGCGCTGGCGATCGGGTGCGGCGGCTCCATCGGCTTCGTCCAGCCGTTCGCCGACGCGCTCGGCGGCGTCCCGGCGCTCCTCATCGGCGTCGAGGATCCCGCCTCGAACGCTCACTCCGAGAACGAGAGCCTCCACCTCGGCGACTTCCAGAAGGCGATCCGGAGCGCGATCCACCTCTACGCCGAGCTCGCCTCGGCGCTGGCTCGAAAGGCGTAGGCGCGGCCGGCGCGCACCCGCTCGACCGGCAGGTGGGGGCAAGCACGCAGGGCGCCCGCGCGTGGGCGCCGGAGGTCGCGCGGCGCCCGGGGACCCGCCCGAGTATCATGCGCGGCGTCTCCGGGCGGTCGCGCGTCGCCCGGGGGCGCACTGGAGTCGCGGCGCCGCCGTGACGGATTTTCAAGGAGAACGGATGGTTCCGCCGAGGAGAGGCAGCACCGCACCCGCGGAGGCCCGGGCGCTCGAGCGCGCCCGGGACGTCCCGAACGCGCGCACCGCCACGGACGTGGAGGCGCTGAAGCGAGCCTTCGCCGACCACCTGCAGTACTCGCAGGGCGCCGACGAGCACAGCGCCACCGCGCTCGACCGCTACTTCGCGGTCGCCTACTCCGTGCGCGATCGAATGATGCGCCGCTGGATCCAGACGCAGCAGGCGTACTACCGGGAGGACGCGAAGCGGGTCTACTACCTCTCGCTCGAGTTCCTGATGGGCAGGGCGCTCGAGAACAACCTCCTCAACCTCGGGCTCTACGACCCGATGCGCGGCGCCCTGAAGGACCTCGGGCTCGACCTCGCCGACCTCCTCTCGCAGGAACCCGACGCCGGCCTCGGCAACGGCGGCCTCGGCAGGCTCGCGGCCTGCTTCCTCGACTCGCTCGCGACGCTCGGGTACCCGGCCACCGGCTACGGCATCCGCTACGAGTTCGGGATCTTCGACCAGGAGATCCGCAACGGCTACCAGGTGGAGCGGCCCGAGGAGTGGCTGCGCTTCGGGAACGCCTGGGAGATCCCGCGCCCGGAGAGCGTCGTCCCGGTCGCGTTCTACGGGCGGACCGAGCACGGCGTGGACGAGCGCGGCCGGCTGCGGGTGCGGTGGGCGGACGCGCGCCACGTGCTCGGCATGCCGTACGACGTGCCGGTGGCGGGGTACCGCAACGACACCGTGAACACGCTGCGGCTCTGGCGGGCGCGCGCGTCGCAGGAGCTCGACCTCGCGGACTTCAACGCGGGCGACTACCTCGCCGCCGTCGAGGACAAGGGGTTCTCCGAGAACATCTCGAAGGTCCTCTACCCGAACGATCTCACGGTGATGGGCAAGGAGCTCAGGCTCCAGCAGCAGTACTTCTTCGTGTGCTGCTCCATCCACGACATCGTGCTCCGCTACCTCCGGACGCACGAGGATTTCTCGCGCTTCCCGGACAAGGTCGCGATCCAGCTCAACGACACCCACCCGGCCGTCGCCATCGCCGAGCTCATGCGCGTCCTCGTGGACGAGCGCGCGCTCGAGTGGGACGCGGCGTGGGAGATCTGCCGCGCGACCTTCGGCTACACGAACCACACCCTCATGCCGGAGGCGCTCGAGCGCTGGTCCGTCGACCTGTTCGGGCGCGTGCTGCCGCGCCACCTCGAGATCGTCTACGAGATCAACCGGCGCTTCCTCGAGGGCGTCCGCGCCGCGAGCCGCGCCGACGAGGGCGCGCTCGCGCGGATGAGCATCATCGAGGAGCAGCCGGTGAAGCAGGTCCGGATGGCGAACCTCGCCGTCGTGGGCTCGCGGTCGGTGAACGGCGTGGCCGCGCTGCACACCGAGCTCCTGAAGCGCGAGCTCTTCAAGGACTTCCACGCGCTCTGGCCGGAGCGGTTCAACAACAAGACGAACGGCGTCACCCCGCGCCGCTGGCTCCTCCAGTCGAACCCCGACCTCTCGGCGGCGATCACCGACGCGATCGGCCCGGGCTGGATTACCGACGCCGAGAAGCTCCGCGCGCTCGAGCCCCTCGCCGACGACGCCGGCTTCCGCCGGCTGTTCCGGCGCATCAAGCGCGACAACAAGGCGCGCCTCGCCGAGATCGTCCGCGCGGAGAACGGGCTCACGCTCGACCTCGACTCGATCTTCGACGTCCAGGTGAAGCGCATCCACGAGTACAAGCGGCAGCTCCTCAACGTGCTCCGCGTCGCCGCGGAGTACCTGCGCATCAAGGAGGACCGCTCGTACCAGCCGTACCCCCGCGCCTACCTGTTCGGCGGGAAGGCCGCGCCGGGCTACGCCATCGCGAAGTGGGTCATCAAGCTCGTGGGCTCGGTCGCGGACGTGGTGAACCACGACGTGGACGTGCAGGGGCGGATCACCGTCGGGTTCCTCAAGAACTACCGGGTGTCGCTCGCCGAGCGGATCTTCCCGGCCGCGGACGTCTCCGAGCAGATCTCCACCGCGGGCAAGGAGGCGTCCGGCACGGGGAACATGAAGTTCGCCCTGAACGGCGCGCTCACCATCGGCACGCTCGACGGGGCGAACGTGGAGATCCGCGACGAGGTCGGCGCGGAGAACTTCTTCCTCTTCGGGCTCACCGTCGAGCAGGTGCAGGCGCTCCGGGGGCGCGGCTACGATCCGTGGGAGGTCTACCGCGGCGACCGGCGGCTGAAGGGGGTCCTCGACGCGCTCGCGTCGGGCGTCTTCTCCCCCGGCGAGCCGGCCCTGTTCCGTCCCGTGGTGGACTCGCTCCTCAACGGCGGCGATCCCTACCTCGTGCTCGCCGACTTCGCCGCGTACTGCGCGTGCCAGGAGGAGGTCGAGCGGGCGTACCGCGACCCGGAGGGCTGGACGCGGATGGCGATCCTGAACGTCGCGCGCACCGGCAAGTTCTCCTCCGACCGGACGATCCGGGACTACGCCGAGCAGATCTGGAAGATCGCGCCGGTCCGCCGCGGCTAGAGCGGCCGATCAGGATTCGCGGCGGGCTCGCGGGCGAGGCGCGCGCACCCCGCGCCGGCGTCCGCCCGCCGCGGGCGTGGCGCGCGCCCGCCGCTTCCAGCCGTAGCGGGCGAGCTCGACGCGGCCGCGCTCGTCGAAGCGGATCCCCTCCGCCTCGAGCAGGTCCCGCTGCACCGCCGCGCCGATCGGGTCGAGGATCGAGATGGCCGCGTGGCCGCGCGGGCGCGCGCCGAGGACGCGCTGCCAGGGCACGTCGTGGCGCGCGCCGCGGAGCGCGGCGAGCGCGTACCCCACCTGCCGGGCGCCGTGCGGCTTGCCCGCCGCGAGCGCCACCTCGCCGTAGGTCGCGACGCGCCCTCGCGGGATGCGGCGCACGACCCGGTAGATGCGCGACCAGCCAGAGGGGAGCGTCACGCGGTGAAGGTTAGACGAGGGACCTCGCCGCGGGAAGCGCGGGCCGGCGCGCGACCGCGGCAGCCCGAGCGCGGATCGCCACATTGCCTTTCAGTGAGAGGGTCGCGTACCCTGCGTCGCGCATGGGTCGCCTCCTCCCCGCGGTCGCACTCCTCGCCGGCGCCGCCGCCTGCGCAGATGCGGGGCCGTGCCCCATGCCGCTCGAGGTCTGCGGCGGCACCTGCATGGACATCCGCTCCGACCCGCGGAACTGCGGCGCCTGCGGTCACGCGTGCGGAGCGGGCCTGACCTGCAGTGACGGCCAGTGTGCTGCGGACGGCGGGGGCGCGTGCGCCGCGCGCGGCGGGGGCGCCTTCGTGACGCTCGAGAAGTGCGGCGAGACCGTGAAGCTCTGGATCACGAACGAGGTGTTCGTCACGAGCGCCGAGGCGCTCCTGCGCGGGGAGCCGGTCTCGGGGATCCCGGTGCTCGACCTCCAGGCCGGCTCCGACTGCGACGCCCAGTGGACGTGGCACGCCGACGCGGCCACTGCCTCGTTCGCGGGAGCGACGGTGGGTGGGTGCGACGTGTGCCCGAGCGACATCGAGCGGGCGCTCTCGTACTACGTCCTCGAGGTGCGCTCCTGGTGCCCCTCGTCGCCGAAGGTGATCGCGGTCGACCCCCGGTGAACGCCCCGTTCCGGGCGGCCCGCCCTGCGAACTTCCTTTGCGTGGCGGCGGGGGCGCGCTAGCTTCCGGTCATGAAGACGCCTCGCCTCGTCGCCGCCACGGCCGCGCTCGCCCTCACGGCGGGCTGCGGCTTCCAGTCCATCCCCCAAGCCGAGAACGCCGTCACGGCCGCGTGGGCCGAGGTGGAGAACCAGTACCAGCGGCGCGCCGACCTGATCCCGAACCTCGTCGAGACCGTGAAGGGGTACGCGACGCACGAGCGCGAGACGCTCGAGGCGGTCATGAACGCGCGCGCGCAGGCCACCCAGGTGAAGCTCAGCGCCGAAGAGCTCACGCCCGAGAACATGAAGCGGTTCGAGCAGGCCCAGGGGGCGCTGCAGAGCGCGCTCGGGCGGCTCCTCGCGGTCGCCGAGAACTACCCGAACCTGAAGGCGAACGAGAACTTCCGCGACCTGCAGGCGCAGCTCGAGGGGACCGAGAACCGGATCGGGATCGCCCGGCGCCGCTACATCGAGCAGGTGCAGCAGTTCAACAACCTCGTCACCGTCCCGCCGACGAGCTGGACGAACGCGCTCATGTACAAGAAGCAGCCGAAGGCGCAGTTCACCGCGACGACGCAGGGCGCCGAGAAGGCGCCCGCCGTGAAGTTCTAGCGGGGCCACGTGCGCGCCCTCGCCGTCGCCGCGCTCGTCGCGGTCGCCTCCGTCTCCGCCCCGGCGCGCGCCGAGGCGCCCATCCCGCCGCTCTCGGGGCCGGTGGTGGACCAGGCCGGCCTCCTCGGGCGCGACGACGTGCGCCGCCTCGAGGGGCTCGCGCGCGCCGCCCGCGGCGTGGAGGGCGGGACGGGGGTGCAGCTCCAGTACCTCGTCGTCCGGTCCCTCGACGGGGAAGCCATCGAGGACTACTCGATGCGCGTCGCGGAGGCCTGGAAGGTCGGGACCCGCGGGAAGGACAACGGCGTGCTCGTCACGGTCGCCGTCGAGGACCGCGCCGTGCGCATCGAGGTCGGCGGCGGGCTCGAGGGTGGGCTCACCGACGTGCAGTCGTCCCGGATCATCCGCGGCACGATCGTGCCCGCGTTCCGCGAGAAGCGCTTCGGAGAGGGGCTGTACGACGCCGGGGTCCAGATCCTCGGCGCGCTCGGCGCGCTGCCCTCGGGCGTGGAGCCGGTGCGCCGCGCCGCGCCGAGGGCGCGCTTCTCCTCGCTCGCGTTCATCCTCCTGTTCATCGTCGTGTTCCTCGTCCGGAGCCTCTCCGGCTTCGGGCCGCGGCGGCGCCGCCACCTCTGGTGGGGAGGCGGCCCGTGGATGGGCGGCGGCTGGGGCGGAGGAGGCGGCTTCGGCGGCGGCGGTGGCGGCGGCTGGTCGGGCGGCGGCGGCGGGTTCTCGGGCGGCGGCGCCTCGGGGCGCTGGTAGGAGGGACCGGTGACCATCGAGCGGCACTTCGGAGAGGACGTCCGCACGCGCATCGCCGAGGCGGTCCGGCGCGCGGAGGCGCTCTCGCGCGGCCAGCTCGTCCCCGTGGTCGTCGAGAAGAGCGATGCGTACCCGGAGGCCCGCTACCGGGGCGCGCTGCTCCTCGCCGCCCTCGCGACGGCGGCCGTGGTCGGCCTCCACCTCCCGCTCACGCTCGCGGAGCTCCCGCTCGTCCAGCTCGCGGCGGGCATCGCCGGCGCCCTGCTCGCGAGCTGGGATCCCGTCGAGCGCCTCCTCGTCGGCGCGCGCTCCATGGACGAGGCGGTGCGCGCCCGCGCGACGCGCGCGTTCCACGAGCACGGGCTGCACCGGACCGCCGAGGGCACGGGCGTGCTCGTGTTCGCCTCGCTGTTCGAGCGCGAGGCGGTCGTGCTCGGGGATCGCGGCATCCACGAGAAGATGGGCGCCGACTGGGACCGGGCCGTCGCGGCGCTCGTCGAGGGGATGCGGGCAGGGGATCCGGGCAAGGGCTTCGTGGACGCGATCGCGCTCAGCGGCGCTCGCCTCGCCGAGCACTTCCCGGCGGTGCCCGGGCAGCACGCGCCGCGGAACGAGCTCGAGGATCAGATCCGCGCGTCGAGGACCTAGCGCTCCCCGCTCGGGCGAGCGACGCCGAGCGGCCCCGGCGCCCTCGTGAAGACCGATCAGTCCTCCTCCTGGCGGCCGAACAGGAGCTGGACGAACGCCTTGTCCTCAGGCGACGTGAACACGTAGACGTGGTCGCCGGGCTCGAGCACGGTCCGCCCGCGCGCGGCGACGAGCTCGCGACCCCGGGCGACGAGCATCACGGCCGAGCCCTCCGGGATCGTGAGCTCCGAGATGCGCGAGCCTGCCACGGCGCTGGCCCGCTCGACGTAGAACGAGATCACCTCGCCGGCGAGCCGCTGCGTCGAGTGGATCTCCAGCATGGCGCGCGGCGTCGGCGTGGCCTGGACCTCGAGGCCGAGCCGGCGCGCGACCCAGCCGATCGAGGTGCCCTGCACCACCGCGCTCACCACGACCACGAAGAACACGAGGTCGAAGACGTGCCGCGCGACGGGGAGGCCGGCGAGCACCGGGAACGTCGCGAGCATGATGGGGACGGCGCCGCGCAGGCCGACCCAGGAGATGAACGCGATCTCGCGCAGCGGCAGCCGGAACGGCAGGAGGAGCAGGATCACCACGAGCGGCCGCGCGACGAAGGCGAGGAACAGGCCGAGGAGGAGCCCCGGGCCGGCGACGCTGGCGAGGCGCGACGGGAACGCGAGCAGGCCGAGGAGGAGGAACATCGCCACCTGGCTGAACCAGGCGATCGCGTCGTGCACGCGCCGGAGGCCGGTCGCGTACGGCAGCGGGCCGTTCCCGAGCACCACCGCCGCCGCGTACACCGCGACGAAGCCGCTCCCGTGGACCAGCGTCGGCGCGCCGAACGCGAAGCACGCGAGCGCGATGGTGAGCACCGGGTAGAGCCCGGTCGCCGAGAGCCGCGCCCGCGCGAGCAGCCAGCGGCCGGCGTACCCGACGGCGACCCCGCCGGCGAGCCCGATGGCGAGCTGCAGGACGACGTCGAGCGCGATCCCCGCGCCGGGCCGCTCGCCGGCGACGAGCGCGCCCGTCACCGCGAGCGTCAGGATCACCGCCATGGGATCGTTCACGCCCGACTCGACCTCGAGCAGGTGCGCGAGCCGCTGCCGGATGCTGACCCCGGCCCCGCGGAGGACCGAGAACACCGCCGCCGCGTCCGTGGAGGAGACGATCGCCCCCACGAGGAGAGCCTCGGTCGGGCCGAGCCCGAGCGCGCGGGCGCCGAGCGCCATCACCGCGGCCGTCCCGGCGACGCCCACCGTGGCGAGCGCCGTGGCGGGGGCGAGGACGCGGCGCAGGCTCGCGAGGTCGGTGTTGAGGCCGCCGTCGAAGAGGATGAGGGTGAGCGCGACCGTGCCGATCCGGAACGTGAGCGCGTAGTCCTCGAACGCGATCTGCCCGAGCCCCTCCGAGCCGGCGAGCATGCCGACGAGCAGGAACAGGAGCGCGACGGGGAGGCCGAGCCTGCCCGAGGCGCGCGAGGCGAGCACGCTCGCCGCCAGGAGGATCCCGACGGCGGCGAGCAGGAGGGCGGTGGGGAGCGGCTCCGTCGGCACTCGGTCCAGGGTAAGGGAGAACCGCTCCGCGGTCGCGCGCGCGCTCGGGTGCCCCGCCCCCCTGGTGTTCCCGGGCGCCGCGGGCTAGATGACGGGCCATGTCCCTGGACCTCTCGATCGAGGCGCTGCGCCAGCTCTACGCGTCCGTGGAACGCCTCGCCGAGGAGCACCTCGCGACGCTGGACGAGCGGCCGATCACGCCTCGCGCCTCGGGCGCCGAGCTCGAGGCGCGCCTCGCACGGCCGATCCCGGAGGAAGGGGTCGGTCTGGCCGTGGTGGACGGCCTCCGCGAGATCGCCGCCGGCTCGCGCGCGCAGAACGGCAGGTTCCTCGGCTACGTGCTCGGCTCCGGCGAGCCGGCGGGGGCCGCCGCGGACCTGCTCGCGAGCGTGCTGAACCAGAACGTCACCGCCTGGCGCTCGGCTCCCGCCGGGGTGACGATCGAGCGGAGCCTCATCGCGTGGCTCGCCGGCGCGCTCGGCTGCGCGGGGTTCGCGGGGAGCCTCACGGGCGGCGGCTCCTCCGCGAACATGATGGGGCTCGCGATGGCCCGCGAGGCCCGCGCCCCTGCGAACGAGCGGGGCGCCGCGGGCGGGGTCGTGTACGCCTCGCGCGAGGTGCACATGTCGGTCGGCAAGGCCGTCGCGCTGCTCGGGCTCGGGCGCGAGAACCTCCGGCTCGTCCCGGTGGACGCGGCGTTCCGGATGCGCCCCGACGCGCTCGAGCGCGAGATCGCCCGCGACGTCGAGGCGGGACGCGTCCCCGTCGCGGTGGTCGCCACGGCGGGGACGGTCGCCACCGGCGCGATCGACCCGCTCGCCGAGATCGCCGGCGTCGCGAGGCGGCACGGGGCGTGGCTGCACGTGGACGGGGCGTACGGCGCGCTCGCGGCGCTCGCGCGGCCGGAGAAGCTCGAAGGGCTGGCGCTCGCCGACTCCCTCTCGCTCGACGCGCACAAGTGGCTGTACCAGTCGGTGGACTGCGGGTGCCTGCTCTACCGGGATCGGGCGGCGGCGCGCCGGGCGTTCTCGCACTCGGGCGCGTACGTGCAGACCTCGACGGAGGATCCCGTCGAGGGGTTCGCGTTCTTCGACGAGTCGATGGAGCTCTCGCGGCGCTTCCGCGCGCTCCGCCTGTGGACGTCGTTGCAGTTCCACGGCGCCGCGGCGTTCCGCGCGGCGATTGCGCGCGATCTCGCGCACGCGCAGCGCCTCGCGGAGTTCGTCCGGCGGGAGCCGCGGCTGGAGCTGCTCGCCCCGGTCGAGCTCTCGGCGGTCTGCTTCCGCGTGCGCGGGGACGACGCCGACCGGCGGAACGCCGCGGTGCTCGCCGCGGTGAACCGCCGCGGGCGCGTGTACCTGTCGAACGCCGTCCTCGACGCGGCGTTCGCGCTCCGCGCCTGCTTCGTGAACCACCGGACGTCGGAGGCGGACGTGGACGCCGTCGTCGAGGAGGTGCTCGCGGCAGCGGACGGGAGCTAGTCCCCGCTACGCGCCGCCCGGCCGCCGCAGCGCGCAGGCGCGGCACAGCGGGTGATCCTCGTACGCGGCGACGAGCGCGCGGAACCGCTCGCCGGCCCAGATCGCGCCGAGCGGCGCCTCCGCCACGGAGCCGAGCGCGCCGAGGCCGCCCCGTGCGGCGGCGGGGTGCGGGCAGGGGGCGAACGTTCCGTCCGGGTGGACCCAGGCCTCGCGTCCGATGAACGGGCAGGGCCCCCGCGGCGCGGGCGCAGCCGGATCGGGGGCGAGCTCGACCGCGTTCTGGAGGAGGACGCGCGCGCCGCTCGGCAGGCGCGTCGCCTCGGCGGCGTCGCGGGCAGCGCGCACGGCGGCGTTCCACCGCCCGATCGCCTCGGGCGAGCGGCGGAGGGAGCCGGCCTCGAGGCCGGGCAGCCGCGGCTGGAGGTGGTTCAGCTTCACCCGGTCCACCCCAAGCGAGGCGGCGAGCCGGACGATCCCGGCGAGCTCGCCGACGTTCGCCTCCTGGGCGGTGACCTGGAAGGAGACCCGGCAGCGGCGGCCGCCCTCCCGCGCGGACGCGTCTCGCGCGGCGACCAGCATCCGGACGTTCTCCACCGCCGCCTCGAAGCGCAGCCCGCCCATCACCGCCGCGGCCGTGGCCGCGGTGGCGCCGTTCCAGGAGAGCTTCACGTCCGAGGCGACGGGCACGAGCCGCGCCGCCCAGGCCGCCGCGCCGCGCCCGGGAAAGGTGCCGTTCGTCGTGAGGTTCAGCGCGAGGCCGTTCGCCGCGCAGAGCTCCAGGAGCGCGTCGAGCCCCTCCCACAGGAGCGGCTCCCCCAGCGTCGAGGGGATGACCTCCGCGAGCGGCGAGCCGCGGCGCTCCTCGAGGACGCGTCGCGCCAGCTCCGGGTCCATGCGCCGGGGCGCACGCGCCCGGCCCGCCGCCCGCGCCGCCCCGCACTCGCACATCGCGCAGGCGAGATTGCAGTCGTCGGGGTTGGTGACGAAGGTGAGCCGCCACGGCCCGTCGGGGCCACCGGGGGGGCGGGCGCACCGAGCGCGCGAGGCGTGCGTTGACAAGGCGTCCGTTGTAACGGAAAAGGGACCCCACATGAAGAGTGCGCGAGAGAGCCCGAAGCGTGGCAAGCGGCCGGCCAGCCCTGCGCCCGAGGCGCGCCCGGTGCCCGAGCCCGACGAGTCGGCGGAGCACGCCGTGCAGCGGGACCTCACGCCGGTGGTGGGCGCGAACCTGCGCAGGCTCCGGAACCAGCGCGGGCTGTCGCTCGAGCGGCTGTCGCACCTCTCGGGCGTCTCTCGCGCGATGCTCGGCCAGATCGAGCTCGGCCAGAGCGCGCCGACCATCAACGTCCTCTGGAAGATCTCGTCGGCGCTCAGCGTACCGTTCTCGGCCCTCATCACGGCCCGCGGCAGCGCCGGCCCGCACGTGCTCCGCGGGGAGCAGGCGAAGCTCCTGCGCAGCCACGACGGCTCGTTCAGCTCGCGGGCGCTCTTCCCGTTCGACGAGCCCCGGCGCGTCGAGTTCTACGAGCTGCGCCTCTCCCCCGGCGGCGTCGAGCGCGCGGATGCGCACAACCCCGGCACGACCGAGAACCTCGTCGTGGCGCGAGGCGAGGTGGAGATCGAGGTCGGCGGACGCAAGGAGAGCCTCGTCGCCGGGGACGCGATCGTCTTCGAGGCCGACGTGCCCCACGTCTACCGGAGCCGGTCCGACGGCGAGTCGGTCATGTACCTCGTGATGACCTACGCGGACACCGTCGGGTAATCGCGTCGCCTACCCTGTCCGCCCCTCGCGGAGGTGACGCCGCATTCGTGGGACGGCGCCGCCACGGACTCGGCGTAAGATCGTCCTCGCCGTTCGACGGGAGGGGACTTGTCGAGGACGGGGGACATCCTGATCGCGCGTGGGCTCGCCACGCGCGATCGACTCATCGAGGCGCAGCGCGAGGGGCGCGCGCGGCGCGAGCCGATCTGCTCTCGGCTGCTCGCCACCGGGGTTCCCGAGGGTGCGCTCGCCTCCGTCCTCTCCGAGAAGCACGGGGTCCCCGGCGTCGACCTGTCGCGCACGGCGATCGCGCTGCCCGTGCTCGACGTCGTGCCGCGCAGCGTCGCGGAGGGCGACCTCATCCTGCCCCTCTCGCTCGAGGGCGGGCGCCTGCACCTCGCCATGGCGCAACCGGCGGACGAGCGGGTCCTCTCCGAGGTCCGGTTCGTCACCGGTCGCGAGGTGTCACCGTACGTGGCCGTCCGCGCCGCGCTCACGCGCGCCATCCAGGAGGGGTACGACTGCCGGGAGAAGGGCGAGCCGCTGTGGTGCGGCGCGGACGCCGGGCCGGGCGGTCCGTTCCTGGCGGCGGTCGTGCCGGGCGGAGATCTGGTCGAGGCGGAGCTCGTGGACGATCTCCCGCCCGGCAGCGCCGACCCGCTCGCGGCTGACGTCTCCGTCGAGGTGGAGCTCGACGTGGCGCCTCCGCGGCCGGCGCGCGCCGACGCGCGGCGGCTCGTGCTGGTCGTGGACGACGAGCCGGAGATCCGGCAGCTGGTGGAGCGGACCCTGACCGCCAAGGGCTACGCCGTCGAGACCGCCGCGGACGGCGCGGAGGCGCTCGACAAGGCCGAGCGGCTCCTGCCGGATCTCGTCCTGCTCGACGCGATGCTGCCGCGGGTGCACGGCTTCGAGGCGTGCCGGAGGCTCAAGGCGGGCACGCACACGCGGAACATCCCCGTGGTGATGATGACCGCGGTGTACCGCGGCTGGCGCTTCGCGGAGGACGCCCGGGAGGCGTACGGGGCGGAGGACTACGTCGAGAAGCCGTTCCGGATCGACGACCTGCTCCGGCGCGTCGAGGCGGCCCTCGACGCCGGCGCGGCGCGCGCGCCCGCGGTCGCGGCCCCCGCGTCGCCGCAGCTCGCGCGCGGGCGCGAGCTCCTCAGCGCAGGCCACGCCGCGGAGGCGATCGCCGTCCTCCACGAGGCCGTGCGCGAGGCCCCCTTCTCCGCCGAGGCGCATCACCTCCTCGGCCGCGCCTTCCGCGCGCGCGGCGAGCACTTCCGCGCGATGACGGAGCTCGAGCGAGCGGTCGAGCTGCGCCCAGGGCACCTCGCCGCGCTGCGCACCCTCGCCGCCCTCTACGAGGAGACCGGCTTCCGCCGGAAGGCCGCCGAGGCGCTCGAGCGCGCGCTCCCGGCCGCCCCCGACGACGCCGCGCGCGGCGCGATCCGGCGGGACCTCCTGCGGCTGCTGTAGCTCGAAGGGGCGCCCGGCGCGCCCGCTTCGCTCGCGGGGCCTCGCGCAGAGCCGACGCGGCCCACCGCCGAGCACCGCGCCTGCGCGAGACCCGCGATCGTGCTCGCGCGCCGTGCACCACGCCGCCTGCGGCTCGGGCGGCGCGCCGCGCCGGCAGAGCTCGGCGCGCCGGGATCTGCCGCCTCTCCGGGCAGCCCCGGGGAGCAGCTGCACGCGCGATGGGCTCGAGGAGGACCGCGGTGGGCCCCGGAGCGGTCGGCATGTCGGCTGCAGAACCTCTCGGCGAACTCACTCTCGCAAGGGGAACGAAATGGATCCGAATCTCGCGGACGTCGCGAAGACGCTCGCAGACACGCAGGCCGCGGTGAACATCATGTGGACGATGATCGCCGGCTTCCTGGTGATGTTCATGCAGGCCGGCTTCGCGCTCGTCGAGACGGGCCTCACGCGCGCGAAGAACGTCGCGCACACGATGGGCATGAACTTCTTCGTCTACGCCATCGGGATCATCGGGTTCTACTTCGTCGGCTTCGGCCTGCAGATGGGCTCGGTCGGCCCGATGGCGACGTTCGGCGGCGACGCGTCCCTCTCGGCGGCGCCGCTGTCGGTGAGCCTGTTCGGCCACGTCTGGAACCTCGCCGGCACGAGCGGCTTCATGCTGCCGCTGCGGATGTTCACGCCCGCGGTGGCGACCATGTTCTTCTTCCAGATGGTGTTCATGGACACCACCTGCACCATCCCGACCGGCGCGCTCGCCGAGCGCTGGAAGTTCAGCTCGTTCGTGATCTTCAGCTTCGTCATCTCGACCGTCATCTACCCGCTCTACGCGAACTGGGTCTGGGGCGGCGGGTGGCTGTCGCAGCTCGGCACGAACCTTGGCCTCGGCCACGGCCACGTGGACTTCGCCGGTTCCTCGGTGGTGCACATGACCGGCGGCGTCATGGCCCTCACGCTCGCGAAGATCATCGGGCCGCGCGCCGGCAAGTACGGGCCGGACGGACGGGTGAACCCCATCCCGGCCCACAACATCCCGCAGGTCATGGTCGGCACGTTCATCCTGGCGTTCGGCTGGTTCGGCTTCAACGCCGGCTCCACCCTCGCCGGCACCGACACGCGCCTCGCGATCGTGGCGACGAACACGATGCTCGCCTCCGCCACGGGCGCCTTCGGCGCCTACCTCTACGTGAAGACCCGCTTCGGCAAGCCGGACCCGACCTGGCTCGCGAACGGCATGCTCGCCGGCCTCGTCGCGATCACGGCGCCGTGCGCCTTCGTCTCCTCCTGGGCGGCGATGCTCATCGGCCTCGTCTCCGGGGTGCTCGTGGTCGTGGCGGCGATGTTCGTCGAGACGAAGCTCCGGGTGGACGACCCGGTCGGCGCCATCGCGGTTCACGGCGTGAACGGCGCGTGGGGGATCCTCTCGGTCGGGCTCTTCGCGAACGGGACGTACGGACAGGGCCTGAACGGCGTTTCGTACGGCGTGACCGGCCTCCTGTACGGCGACGCGGGCCAGCTCGTCGCCTCGCTCGTCGGCATCGCTGCCAACATCCTGTGGGTCGTTCCCGTCGCGGCGCTCGCCTTCGTCGTCATCGGCAAGCTCGTCGGGAACCGCACGTCCGCGGAGGACGAGGCGCTCGGCCTCGACATCCCGGAGATGGGCCTGCTCGGGTATGCGGCCGGCGCCGGGGTGGAGCACGGCGCGGCGCCGAGGCCCGCGCCCGAGGCGGCGCCGATCGCGGCGCCGTCGCTGGCGCGGGAGCACAGCTAGCGGGGGCTGCCCCGGCGGTCGTACCGGGGGGACGCAGCAGGCGCGTCCCCCCGGACCCCCGGCTCGCTCCGGCGCAGCATCCGGCTGCGCCTGCGCTCGCGACACGCCGTGAGCGACGCAATCCTCGGCATGGAGGTTCGTCCGGACCCGGTTCGCTCGCGGGTCCGATCCATCCGGCGGGTGGCCCCGCCTCGGTCGTCGCCTGGTGCGCCACTCCCGCAGCGCCCTCCTGCGCCGCAGATTCGCCTCGGGAGGCGAGCATGCGTGCGACGGTGGACGATGGACGGGAGGTCGCGCGGGCGGCGTTCTGGTTCGCCGCGCGCTGGCTCGGCCTCGTGACGCTGGCGCTCGGGGCGGCCGCCGCGATCGCGATCGCGTCCTGAGGCGCGGCTACACCGCGCGTACGACGGCGAGGATCCTCCGCCGCAGGTCCTCGTCCGGCAGAGGCCCCTCGCCGGCGCGCACGTTGTCGGCGGCGTGGCGCGGATCCGCGGTGGCCGGGATCACGCACGTGACGGCCGGGTGTCCGAGGATCCACTTGAGGAGGAGCTGCGGCCAGGTGGAGCACCCGAGCTCCGCGGCGAAGGCAGGCAGGGGCTCCGCTCGCAGGCGGGCGGCGAGGTCTCCCGACTCGAGCGGCCGCATGACGAGCACGGCGACGCCTCCGTCGCGCGCCGCCCCGAGCAGCCGCGCCTCGGCGTCGCGCACGGCGACCGAGTAGGGGACCTGCACGAAGTCGACGGCGCCGTCCTCGGCGAGCGCGGCGAGCCGGTCGAGCCCGGAGGACGCGTGGTGCGTCGCGCCGACGTAGCGGATCCGGCCGGACGCCTTCCACTCGCGGAGCGTCGCGAGCTGCACGTCGAGGTCGAGCAGGTTGTGCACCTGCACGAGGTCGAGCCGCCCCGGCGCCGCCATGCGCCGCTCCGACTCCTCGAGCTGCGCGAGGCCCGCCTCGCGGCCGGTCGTCCACACCTTGGTGGCGAGGAACGGGCGGGGCTCTGGCTGCGCGCGGACCAGCTCGCCGACCACGGCCTCGGCGCGGCCGTACATCGGCGAGGAGTCGATGAGGCGCCCGCCGCCCTCCCGCAGCACACGCAGCACCTCCGCGAGCGGCGCCCGCTCGGACGGCGCCTCTCCGACGTCGAACGTGCGCCAGGTCCCGAGGCCGATGCACGGCAGCGGCTCGCCGGTGCGGGGAATCGCGCGCGTTCGCATGCGACACCGTTACGGCGTCCGGGGCCTCCGCGGAAGCCCGGCGCGCGCGCGGGCAGGCGGGCCGGCCCGGCGAGGGCTGCGCAGCGTTGGGGACCCAGGACGAAGGAGGCAAGTGATGCGACGAGAAGAGAAGGAGCGGCAGAAGAAGGAGCGAGAGGCTGCCGGTCGCAAGGCGGGCGAGGAGCAGGGCGCGCGTCGCCAGGCCAGCACCGACCGCCGCGAGGAGGAGGGCTACTCGCAGCCCGAGTCGTCTGCGCAGAAGGGCCACCTGCCGCCGGAGCGGTGATCGCGCGCTCACGCCTCGCCGGGGCCCCGGGCCCTCCGGGTCCCCGGCGGGCGGGCATGGGCGGGCCCGGGCCGCACCGTTAAGGAAGGGTGGGAGGTGCGCGATGGCCGAGGCGAGCGGTGGTACGGGTGGGATCCTGCCTCACGGTGAGTCGCTGCGGCGGGCGCTGCGCTGGCTCGACGAGCGGGTCCGCCAGGATCCGACGCTCGACCGGGCGAAGCTCGTGGGAGAGGCCTCCGCTCGACACGATCTCGGGCCGCAGGAGGAGGAGTTCCTGCTCACGCGCTGGGCGCGCGGCGGGTGACGGCCGCCCCCTCGCACGCGCCGGGCTCGGCCTCGATTCGCGGGGGTCGCCCCGCCCCCAGGGCACGCCCTACCTTGGTCGACAGGGTCCGTCGGCGCTCCGGGCCCGCGGAGGCGTGGAATGAGGATCGTCGTCTTCGGGCTGACCGTCAGCTCCACCTGGGGTAACGGCCACGCGACGCTGTGGCGCGGTCTGGCCGCCGCGCTCGGCCGGAAGGGGCACAGGCTCGAGTTCTTCGAGAAGGATCAGCCCTGGTACGCGACCCACCGCGATCTCGACGTGCTCCCGGGCGGTGCGCTCCACCTGTACGGGCGGCTCGCGGAGGAGCGGGTGCGCATCGAGGCGGCGCTCGCCGGCGCGGACGTCGCGATGGTGACGTCCTACTGCCCGGACGCGGCGCTCGTGACGGAGCGAGTGCTCGACTCTTCCGCGCGCGTGAAGGCGTTCTACGATCTCGACACCGGCGTCACGCTCGCGCGCCTCGCGGCGGGGGAGCCCGTCGAGTGGGTCGGTCCAGGCGGCCTCGCGGGCTTCGATCTCGTGCTGTCGTTCACGGGGGGCAAGGCGCTCCGCCTGCTCACCGACCGGCTGGGGGCGCGGAACGCCGCGCCGCTCTACGGCAGCGTGGACCCGGCGGTGTACCGCCCCGCGCCCGCCGCCGCCGCGTTCCGGGGCGATCTCTCCTACCTCGGCACCTTCGCCCCGAGCCGCCAGCGGTCGCTCGAGGCGCTGTTCCTCGAGCCCGCAGCGCGCATGCCGAACCGCACCTTCGTGCTCGCCGGCTCGATGTACGACGCCTCGTTCCCGTGGCGCGAGAACATCCGCTACGTGCGCCACCTCGAGCCGTCGCTTCATCCCGCCTTCTTCTGCTCCTCGCCGCTGACGGTGAACGTGACGCGCGCCGAGATGGCGGCGATGGGCTACTGCCCGTCCCCGCGCCTGTTCGAGGCGTCGGCCTGCGGGGTCCCGGTCCTCTCCGACGGGTTCGAGGGCCTCGACGCGTTCTTCACGCCCGGCGAGGAGATCCTCGTCGCGCGCAACGCGGACGAGGCGATGCACGCCGTCGCGCTGCCGCGCGTCGCGCTCGAGCGGATGGGGCAGCGGGCCCGGGAGCGCGCGCTCGCGGAGCACACCGCGGACGCGCGGGCCGAGGAGCTGGTCACCCTGTGCGAGCGGGCGGCGAGCGGCGTCGCCGACGAAGAGGAGGAGGCTCTCGCTCCTGTCCGCAGCGGATCCGGCGCGAGCGCCGAGCCGCTCGGAGGGCTCGCTTGACACCGCGCGATGCGGTGGAGCACGCCGACTTCTGCGCGCGAATGGTGCGTCGCTACGCCTGAGCCCGGCCCGGCCGCGCGGGTGCGGCCGGGCTCCAGGGCGCTCAGCGGCTCGAGCGGCGCGAGGTCCGCCCGCCCGCCTTGCGCCCGGACGCGCCGCGGCCCCGGCCGCCAGCGACGCGGCCGCCTG
>NZ_JALCYX010000072.1:0-20690 GCF_022690695.1 Anaeromyxobacter sp. SG17 | reverse complement strand
CGAGGCGCCCGCCGCGGCGGCGGTGCTCGTCGCGGCGCTCGCCCGCGCGCCCGACCCCGCGTCTCGCGTCGCCATCGCCGCGGTCGGCCAGGCCCTCGCGGATCCCGATCCCGAGCTGTCCTACGCGTGGCGCGCCGAGCTCTACGCGGCCGCCACCGAGCGCGGCCTCGACGAGGTCACGAGCCTGCTCGTCTCCCCCGCGCCGCTGCGCGCGTTCCCCGCCGCGCGCGCCCGGCCGGATCCCCGGCTCGCGGGGCTGTCGATGGGTCACAAGAAGGCGTTCGCGCGCGGGCGCCGCGATCCCGATCTCCTCGCGCGTCTGGCGGCGGAGGGCGATCCCGCCGTCGTCGAGGAGCTGCTGCGGAACCCGCAGCTCACGGAGCCGTTCGTCGTCCGCATCGCGGCGCGCCGCCCGTGCCGGCCCGAGACCCTGCGCCGCCTCTTCGAGTCGCGCTGGTGCAGCCGGCCCGCGGTCGCCCGCGCGCTGGCGCGGAACCCGTACGCGGAGCCCGAGCTCGCGCTGAAGCTCGTCCCTTCGCTCCCCGGGCCGGACCTGCGCGCGCTGGCGGAGGATCTCGCGATCCACCCGCTCGTCCGCGCCCTCGCCCGGAAGCTCCGGCGGGAGCGGGGCCGCCGCGACGGGTCGTCTCCGAAAGCGCGGCCGCTCTAGACGACGGCTCGTGGTTCGCGATCACCTCGGGTGCCGCGAGTCACCCTCCCGCCCGCGCGCCGGCGGCTCGCCGGAGGCGCCCGCGCGCGCGTTGCGCACGGCGCGGCCGAGCGCGTCGCCGAGCGCGGGGATGCGCGTCGCGCCGAAGACGAGGAGGGTGACGAACAGGACGAGGAGGAGCTCGGTCATCGGGATCCAGCGCGGCCGCTGCCGCGAGCGAGGTAGAATAGCCGCGCGCCCCCCTCGATGCCAGGCGCGGGGAGCGCGCCCATGCCGGGAGCAATGACCGATGCGCCGCGGGTCGCGGGGCGGCCCCTCGTCCTGGGGCACCGCGGCGCGAGCGCCGACGCGCCCGAGAACACGCTCTCCGCCTTCCGCCTCGCGCTCGAGCAGGGCGCGGACGGGGTCGAGCTGGACGTGTGGCGCTGCGCCACCGGGGAGCTGGTCGTCTTCCACGACGAGGACGCGGCCCGCCTCACCGGCGTCGCCCTCTCCGTCCCCGACGCGCCCTTCGCGGCGCTGCGGGCGCTCGACGTCGGCGCGCTCCGCGGAGACCGCTTCCGGGGTGAACGGATCCCGCGCCTCGAGGAGGTGCTCGAGGCCCTGCCGGGCGCGGTCCTGAACGTGGAGCTCAAGTCGCGCCTCCGCCGCGCCGACCTCGGGCTCGCCACCGCGGTCGCGGGGGTCCTCCGCCGCGCGCGCGCCGGCGGCCGCGTCCTCGTGTCGTCGTTCGACTACCGGCTCGTGGTGGCGTTCCGCGTCGCCGCGCCGGAGCTCCCGGTGGGGCTGCTCGTCGAGGCCGAGCGTCCGCGCCGCGTCCTGACCGCGCTCGCGACGCGGCTCTTGCGGCCCGCCGCGATCCACCCCGAGCGCCAGCTCGTCACCCCCGCCCGTGCGCGCGCCTGGGCGAAACGCGGACTCGCGGTGAACGTCTGGACGGTGGACGATCCCGAGGAGGCGCGCCGGCTCGCCGCGCTGGGCGCGGCGGCGATCATCACGAACGCGCCGGGGCGGATCCGCGCGGCGCTCGCCCCTAGAACTCCCAGCCCGCCTTGAGCGCGCCGCCCCACGTGGAGGCGAGCCGGTAGTCCGGGTACTCGTCCGCCGCGGGGTTGGCCTTCCCGTCCTTGGTCGCGCCGCCGAAGTACGTGACCTCGCCCGCGAGCGAGACGACGTGGGCGGTGAAGCGCACGCCCGCGGTCGTCCGGTAGAAGCCGGCGCGCAGCTTCGGGAACGCGGCCTGCGTGGAGCGCAGGTCGGCGGGCGCGGTCGCGGTCGTCCCGCCGGCGCGGCGCGGGCCGAAGTCCATCGTCTCGGAGGACGCGCCGACGTAGGTGAAGCGCCCCGCGAGGTAGGGCGTGAAGCTCGTGACCCCGTTCACGCCGAAGCGCTTCGACACCATGAGGTCGAGGTCCGTCGCGCCGAGGTTCCAGTCGCGCTGGCCGAAGAGCTGGGTGTGGGCGACGCGCACCGCGAGGTCGGGCAGCACGCGGAAGCCCTCGTTGAGCGCCCACTTCCCCTCGACCTGCGCGCCGAAGTAGGAGGACTGCGACAGGTAGATCATCCGGCCGCCCAGCTCGAGGCTGAACGGCAGCGACTTACGGACGTGCACCGAGGGCAGGAACAGCTCGTGGGGCGTCATCGAGCGGGTCTGCCACGGGCCGCGCGGCTCGAACACGGGCGGCGAGCCGAACGAGGTCCGGCCGACGGTCCCGGGGTGCACCGCGACGTAGGCCGCCTCGAGGTCGACGTCGAAGCCGACGTAGCCGGTCGTGGAGGCGGGGGTGAGGATCGCGGACGAGAGCGCGAGCGCCGTCTCGGTGGAGAGGATGGCGAAGCGCGTCTTGGCCTCGCTGGCGAGGAGCGCCGCCTCCGAGTCGGAGAGCGTGAAGGGGGTGTCCTGCACCTCGGCGAGCCGCTTCCATACGTCGGCGCTCGGCGCGCCCAGCCGGGCGAGATCGAGATCGAGCGGCTCCCCCGCGAGGGCGAGGCCCGGGCGCAGCGACAGGACGGCGGCGACGGCGATGGGCGCCAGCAGACGACGCATGGAACCTCCAGGGGCGCCTCGCCCGGACGAGCTCCGGCCGGGCAGGCGGCGACGAAGTTACAGCCGGGATCCGGATGGGTCAATTCGAGGAGAATCGCCCCGCCGCCCGGAGCCGTCCGTCCCGGATCTCCTCGCGCGGCGGCGGCCCGAGCTGCCTCGAGGGCCGCAACACCGCGGAATCCGGTCCGACCGGGGCGCCGCGCCGCCCGGCACGCGCCGTGCTCTCCTTCGCGCGCACCGGGCCCAACCCAATCCTTTCAGGCGCCCGGAGGAGACTCACATGCGTAAGATGATCGGCACCCTCGCGGCCCTCGCCGTTTTCGCCTCCGCCGCCCCTGCGTTCGCGCAGGAGACGAAGCCGGAGGCCCCGGCCGCCGCGACGGAGACGAAGACGGAGGCCACGCCGGCCGCGAAGCCGGCGAAGAAGAAGCACACCGCGAAGAAGCACACCGCCAAGAAGGCGGCCGCGAAGACCGAGGCCGCCCCGGCCGCGCCCGCGTCGAAGTAGCCGAACGGTTCCCGGCACCGGCGGCTCACCCCCCGCCGCCGGTGCCGGGTCCCCCGGGCGCGTGAGCTGGAACGATCATGTCCCTCCGTGCCCGCATCATCCTGCTCTTCGCCGCGACGCTGGTCCTCACCCTCGGCGTCGCGTCCTACCTCGGCGAGCGGGTCGCGACCCGCGCCATCGAGGCCACGCTGCGCGAGCGCAGCGTCGACCTCGCGAAGGCGGTCGCGGAGGAGCTGGACCTCTCCCCCGGCACCGACATCGAGAAGGCCGCCGACGCGCTGGCCGAGCAGCTCCGGCCGCGCCGCATCGTGCGCTTCGCCGAGCTCGCCATCCGGCACAAGGGCGAGGTGCGCGTCGCGCGCGTGACGTTCGGGCTCGAGGGCGCCGAGATCGAGGCCGAGACCCGCGCCGCGCGGGCGTTCCCCGTCGAGGCGACGGTGTCGCTCGTCGACGACGGCGAGTCGCGCGGCTGGCGGGTGGACCTCCCCCTCCACGAGGGGCGCACCACCTTCGGCGCGCTGCGGATCGAGACGACGCTCTCGGAGGTCGAGGAGATCGCCAGCACCGAGCGCCGCGAGTTCTTCCTCGTCGCCGGGGTGGGGGCCGCGGTCCTCGCCGTGCTGTTCACGTTCCTCCTCGGTCACATGCTCGTGCGGCCGCTGTCGCAGCTGGCGGTCGCCATCGAGGGCGTCCAGTCGGGCGCCATCGACGCGGAGGGGGTGCCCGGCCCGGAGCGGTCCGACGAGATCGGCGTGCTCGCCCGCGGCCTGCGCGCCATGCTGCAGCGGGTGCGCCGCTTCAACGACGACCTCGCCGCCATGGTCGCCGACGCGACGGCCGACCTCGCCCGCAAGAACCGCGAGCTCGCCGAGCTGAACCGGCTCCTGTTCGAGGCGCGCCGGGACCTCGTCTCCAAGGAGCGGCTGGCGGCGCTCGGCCAGCTCTCCGGCACCATCGCCCACGAGCTCGGGAACCCCCTCAACACGATCAGCGGCCACGTGCAGCTCCTCGCGCGCGATCCGGCGTGCCCGCCCGAGCTCAGCGCCGGGCTCGAGGTCGTGGAGAGCGAGGTGCGGCGGATGACCGCCATCATCCGGCGCTTCCTCGACTCGGCCCGCGGCCTGCGGCCCGAGGCGGCGCCGGTGGACCTCGCCGCGCTCGTGCACGAGGCGCTCACCCTCAACGTGCCGGAGGCCGACCGGGCGCGCCTCGAGCTCGTGCGCGAGGTGCCGCCCGATCTCGCCCAGGTGCGCCTCGATCCCGCGCTGGTCGGCCACGTGCTCGGGAACCTCGTGTCGAATGCGGTCGAGGCGATGCCGGGGGGCGGCCGGCTGGCGGTGCGCGCCGCCCGGCGCGGCGGGCTCCTCGGGCTCTCGGTGAGCGACACGGGGGCCGGGCTGCGCCCCGAGGAGCGCAAGCGGATCTTCGAGCCGTTCTACACGACGAAGCCCTCCGGCAAGGGCACCGGCCTCGGGCTCGCCATCTCGCGCGAGATCGCGGCGGCCCTGCGCGGACGCATCGAGGTGGAGAGCACGCCCGGCGCGGGCGCGACGTTCACGCTTTGGATCCCGACCCCGGCGGCGGACGGGGCGGAGGAGGAGGGGGGCGATGGCGCGCTTCAGGATCCTGGTCGTCGATGACGATCGCGCGAGCCGCGAGCTGCTCGCGCGGATCCTCGTCGCGCGCGGCCACGACGTGCTGGCGCTGCCGGACGGCAAGGACGCGCTCGCGGCGCTCGAGCGCGGGCCGGTGGATCTCGTCGTCTCCGACATCCGCATGGCGGACGTGGACGGGCTGCAGCTCACGGATCGCATGCGCGAGGCCGCCCCCGACACCCCGGTCGTGCTCGTGACCGCGTTCGGCAACGTCGAGGGGGCCGTGGAGGCGATCCGCCGCGGCGCGTTCGACTACATCTCGAAGCCCTACGACGTCGACGCGATCGCCGTGGTGGTCGAGCGGGCGCTCCGCCAGCGCGCGCTCGTCCTCGAGAACCGGGCGCTGCGAGGGCAGGTCCGCGAGCGCTACCGGCTCGAGGACGTCGTGGGCCGGAGCGAGGCGATGCTGGAGGTCTACAAGACCGCGGCGCGCGTCGCGCCGAGCCCGGCCACCGTGCTCATCCTCGGCGAGAGCGGGACCGGCAAGGAGCTCGTCGCCCGCGCGATCCACGCCGCCTCGCCGCGCGCCTCGGGGCCGTTCGTGCCGGTGGACTGCGGGGCGATCGCGGAGGGGGTGCTCGAGTCCGAGCTCTTCGGCCACGCCCGCGGCGCGTTCACCGGCGCGCAGGCCAGCCGGCGCGGGCTCTTCGAGGAGGCCCACGGCGGAACGCTGTTCCTGGACGAGATCGGCGACGTCGGCCCCGCGCTGCAGGCGCGCCTCCTGCGCGCCCTCCAGGAGGGCGAGATCCGCCGGGTGGGCGCGAACGAGCCGGTGCAGGTGGACGTGCGCGTCGTCGCGGCGACGAACAAGGACCTCGCGGCGGCGGTGCAGGCCGGGCGCTTCCGCGAGGACCTCTACTACCGCCTCAACGTGGTGACGCTCCGCATCCCGCCGCTCCGCGATCGGCGGGAGGACATCCCGCTGCTCGTCGAGCACTTCGCCGCGAAGCACGGGCACCCGCAGGCGGTGGTCACGCCCGCCGCGCGCGAGATGCTCGTCGGCTGGCGCTGGCCGGGGAACGTCCGCGAGCTCGAGAACGTCGTGGCGCGCGCCCTCGCCTTGAACCCCACCGGCGTCATCGAGCCGGACGCGCTCCCCGAGTCGATCCGCGGGCCGGGCGCGGCGCCCATCCCGGCCGTCGCCGCCGGTGAGCGCCCCACCCTCGCGGAGCTCGAGCGCCGCTACGCCGCGCAGGTGCTCGCCGAGCAGGGGGGGAACAAGACGCGCGCCGCGGAGGTGCTGGGCATCGACCGCAAGACGCTCTACCGGATCCTGGGGGAGGAGCGGGAGGAGTCGAAGGCCTAGCGGAGCCGCCCGCGGGTTCGGTGTCACCCTGCGGCGAAGTGCCCACGCCCGAGCGGGACTCGCGCGGGACCGCCGCAGCGCTACATCAGGGGCCCGTGAACGACCTCCTCGCTGCCCGCTGGCTTTTCGGGACCTCGCTCGCCTTCCACATCGTCTTCGCGGCGGTCGGCGTCGCGATGCCGCTCTTCATGGTGCTCGCCGAGTGGCGCTTCCGGCGCACCGGCGCGCCGGCCTACCTCGAGCTCGCGAAGCGCTGGGCCAAGGGGACCGCCATCCTCTTCGCCGTCGGGGCGGTCTCCGGGACGGTGATCTCGTTCGAGCTCGGGCTCCTCTGGCCGCGCTTCATGGAGTTCGCCGGGCCCATCATCGGGATGCCCTTCTCGCTCGAGGGCTTCGCGTTCTTCGCTGAGGCGATCTTCCTCGGCATCTACCTGTACGGCTGGGGCCGGGTGGGGCCGCGGCTGCACCTCGCGAGCGGCGTCGTGGTCGCGGCGAGCGGCGCCGCCTCGGCGTTCTTCGTCACGCTCGCGAACGCGTGGATGAACGTGCCGGCGGGCTTCGCGGTGCTCCACGGCGCCGCCTCGGACGTGCAGCCGCTCGTGGCCATGTTCCCGCCGGGCTGGGCGCACGAGGTGGTGCACGTGCTGCTCTCGAGCTACGTCGCGACCGGGTTCGCGGTGGCCGGCATCCACGCGCTCTTCCTGCTGCGCGATCCGGCGAACGCGTTCCACCGCGGCGCGCTCCGCGTGGCCCTCGGCGTCGGGGCGGTCGCGGCCCTCCTCCAGCCCATCTCGGGCGACTTCTCCGCGCGCCAGGTGGCGGCGACCCAGCCCGTGAAGCTCGCCGCGCTGGAGGGGCAGTTCCGGACCGAGCGCGGCGCGCCGCTCCGGGTCGGCGGGCTCCCCGACGTCGAGGCGCGGGAGACGCGCCTCGCCCTCGAGATCCCCTACGGCCTCTCGCTCCTCGCCTTCCACGACCCGCGGGCGGAGGTGCGCGGCCTCGAGGCGTTCCCGCGCGAGAACTGGCCGAACGTGCGGAACGTCCACCTCGCCTTCCAGGCCATGGTCGGCCTCGGCAGCGCGCTCGCGCTCGTCGCGCTCGCGTACCTGTATCACCGGCTCCGCGGGAAGCCCCTGCCGCGCCTCCTCCTCCGGGCGGTGCTCGTCACCTCGCCCTTCGGCTTCCTCGCCCTCGAGGCGGGCTGGCTCGTCACCGAGTGGGGCCGGCAGCCGTTCACGATCCGCGACGTCATGCGGACGGCGGACGCGGTGACGCCGGTCGGCAACATCGCCGTCCCGTTCGTGGCGTTCACGATCCTCTACCTGTTCCTCGCGGCGATGGTGATCGTCCTCCTCCGCCGCCAGATCGCGAAGAGCCCGCCCGCGTCCGAGGTCGGGGCGCCCGCGCCGGCGGAGGGCGCCCTGTGACAGCCGCGGATCTCCTCGGCGGCGCGATCCTCGCCGCGCTCGTGCTCTACGCGCTCCTCGGCGGCGCGGACTTCGGCGGCGGCATCTGGGATCTCCTGGCGACGGGCCCGCGCAAGCGGGCGCAGCGCGAGCTCGTCGAGCACGCGATCAGCCCGATCTGGGAGGCGAACCACGTCTGGCTCATCCTCGTCATCGTCCTCCTCTTCACCGCCTTCCCGAAGGCGTTCGCGGCGATCTCGATCACGCTCTTCGTGCCGCTCGTGCTGCTCCTGTTCGGGATCGTGCTCCGCGGGGCGGCCTTCACCTTCCGCACCTACGACACGCCGGAGGACCGCGTCCAGGTGCGCTGGGGGCTCGTCTTCTCCGCCTCCTCCGTGCTCGCGCCGGTCGTGCTCGGGGTGATCGTCGGCGCCATCGCCTCCGGCCGGCTCGCGGGGCCGCCGGAGGGGGTCGATCCGCTCGCCTGGCTCGCGCCGTTCCCGCTCGCGGTGGGCTTCTTCGCGGCGGCCCTCTTCGCGTTCCTCGCCGCGACCTACCTCGCCGTCGAGGCGCGGGACGCGCTGCGGGAGGACTTCCGGCGCCGCGCCATCGGGGCGGGCGCCGCCGTGTTCCTCGCCGCCGCGCTGGCGGGCGTCCTGTCCTGGTACGACGCGCCCCTCGTGTTCGCCGGGCTCCTCCGGCGCGGCTTCTCGCTGCCGCTCCACGTTGCCACCGCGGTCGCGGCGGTGACGGCGTTCGCCGCGCTGTTCCGCCGCCGCTACCGCCTCGCGCGCGCGGCGGCGGCGGCGCAGGTCACGCTCATCGTGCTCGGCTGGGGCGCCTCGCAGTACCCGTACCTCGTCGTCCCGGGCCTCACGCTGGCGACGGCGAGCGCGCCGCGCGCGACGCAGGTGGCCGTGCTGTGGGCGCTCGCCGCGGGCGCGATCTTCCTCTTCCCGGCCCTGTACCTGCTGTTCCGCGTGTTCAAGGGCGAGCGGCCGTTCTCGGTCCTGGACCGGCGGCCCGCGCCGGGCCCGCGGGGCGAGGGCTAGGCGCCGGCTACCGCTGCGCCGCCACCGCCGCGACGTCGCCGACGAGCGCGCGGACGTCGTCGTCGGTCACGTCCCACGCGCACATGAAGCGGGAGCCGCCGCCGATGAAGTCGTAGAAGCGCCAGCCGCGCCCGCGGAGCGCGTCCGCGGCCCCGGGCGGCAGGGCGGCGAACACGGAGTTCGCCTCGCGCGGGTGGAGGATCCGGACCGACGGGATGGCGCGGAGCCCGGCCTCGAGGCGGGCGGCCTGCTCGTTCGCGCGCCGCGCGTGGCGGAGCCAGGCGCCGTCGCGGAGCATGCCCACCCACGGGGCCGCGAGGAACCGCATCTTCGAGGCGAGCTGGCCGGCCTGCTTGCAGCGATAGTCGAACTCCGCAGCGAGGGCGCGATCGAAGAACACCACCGCCTCGCCGACCGCCATGCCGTTCTTCGTCCCCCCGAAGCAGAGGACGTCGACGCCCGCCTTCCAGGTGAGCTCCCTCGGCGCGACGCCGAGCGAGGCGACCGCGTTCGCGAAGCGGGCCCCGTCCATGTGGAAGCGCAGCCCGCGCGCCTTCGCGCGCGCGCCGATCGCCGCGAGCTCCTCCGGCCGGTAGACCGTGCCGAGCTCGGTCGCCTGCGTGACGGAGACCACGCGCGGCTTCGGGTAGTGGATGTCGCTGCGCTTCTCGACCATGTGGTCGATGCCGGCGGGGTCGATCCGGCCGTCCGCGCCGGGGAGGGTGAGCACCTTCGTGCCGTTCGAGAAGAACTCGGGCGCGCCGCACTCGTCGGTCTCGACGTGGGCGGCCTCGTGGCAGAGGATCGAGTGGTAGGACTGGCAGAGGGACGCGAGGGCGAGCGAGTTGGCGGAGGTGCCGTTGAAGACGAAGAACACCTCGCAGTCGGTCTCGAACGTCTCGCGGAGGAGGTCGGCCGCTCGCGCGGTGTAGCGGTCGTCGCCGTACCCCGGCGCGTGGCCGGCGTTCGCCTCCGCCATGGCCGCCCAGGCCTCCGGGCAGATGCCGGCGTAGTTGTCGCTCGCGAAGTGGCGCCGCTCGTGCGGGGGGGTGATCATGAGGCGCGCATGGTAAGGCCGGGCGCCCGCCGCGCGCCAGCGGCGGCGAGGACGGGCCTGCGGCCTCACCGGTAAGGGCGGACCGGCGCGATCTGCGAGGCCAGCTTCTCGGGCGCGATCGCCGGCAGCCGGCACTGGCCGCGCTCGCAGACGTAGGCGGTCGGCCGGCCGTTCAGGGCGACCTTCTCCGCCGCCACCGGCGCCACGCGCCCGAGCCGCTCGAGCACCGCGCCCTCGGGGGCCCCGGCGATGGCGCGGTTCGGGAGGAAGCTCCGCCTGAGCACGGACACGAACGGCTCCGGCGCGCTCTCGCCCTCCGGCCAGACGAGCACCACCTCGCGCGCGGCGTCCAGGGCGAAGTCGACGGCGAGGAGCAGCTCGGTGAAGGAGGCGGGGTGCTCCCCGATCGCCAGCGCGTAGTGGCGGAGCGCGCCCTCGGCGCGGAGGCGCCAGCGGTCGTCGGTGGTGAACGCCGAGAGCCGGAGCGCGTTCACGAGCGCGACCGAGGCGCCGGACGGCTCCGCGCCGTCGTGGGTGGGCTTCTCGCGGGCGAGGAGCCGCTCGTGGTCGGCCGCGGTGCCGAACCACCCGCCGCCCTGCGGGTCGCCGAACAGCGCCTCGAGCCGCTCGGACAGCTCGACCGCCGCCTCGAGCCAGCGCGGGTCGAACGTCGCCTCGTAGAGATCGAGCAGCCCCTGCGCGACGAAGGCGTGGTCGTCGAGGAAGGCCGGGACGCCCGCCGCGCCGTCGAGCCAGGCGCGGCGCAGCCGGCCCTCCACGACCATCCGCCCGAGCACGAACTCGGCGGCGCGGGCCGCCGCCACGACGTGGCGCTCCTCGCCGAGGGCACGACCCCCGAAGGCGAGCGCCGAGATCGCGAGGCCGTTCCAGCCGGCGAGGATCTTCTCGTCGCGCAGCGGTCGCGGGCGTTCCTCGCGCGCCGCGTACAGGATCGCGCGCTGCGGCGCGAGCGCCTCCCACGCGTCCTCGTCCGGCGCGGGGACGTGGAGGATGTTCCGGCCCTCGAAGTTCCCCCGCTCGCTCGCGCCGTGGAAGCGCATGAAGCGCTCGGCCCCCTCGCCCAGGCGCTCGCGGAGCTCCGCCGCGCTCCAGACGAAGAACCTCCCCTCCTCGCCCTCGGAGTCGGCGTCGGTGGCGGAGTAGAGCGCCCCCTCCGGAGAGGTCATCTCGCGCCCGAGGTAGTCGAGGGTCTGGCGGACCACGCGCGCGAGGTCCCGCCGCCCGGTGACCTGGAACGCCTCGGCGTAGGCGACCGCGAGGAGCGCGTTGTCGTACAGCATCTTCTCGAAGTGGGGGACGAGCCAGGCGGTGTCGGTGGAGTAGCGGTGGAACCCGCCGCCCACCTGGTCGTGCAGCCCGCCCGCCGCCATCTTCTCCAGCGTGAGGGTCGCCATCCGGAGCGCCTCCGGATCGCGCGCCCGGCGGTGGTAGCGGAGGAGGAAGCGCACCGGCAGGCTGGAGGGGAACTTCGGCGCGCGGCGCAGCCCGCCGTTCACCGGGTCGAACGCGTCGCGGAATCCGCGGAACGCCGCCTCGAGCACCTCCGGCCCCGGCGTGTCGGAGGCGGGCGGCCCCTGCGGCGCGAGCGCCCCGCGGACCGCCTCCACGAGCGAGCGCGTCGCCGCCTCCACGCGCCCGGCGTCGCGCGCGTACAGGTCGGCGACCTCGCCCAGGATCGAGAGGAACCCGCGGCCGGCGCCGCGATCGCCGTCGCGGGCCGGGAAGTAGGTCCCGCCGAAGAACGGCTCCCGGTCCGGCGTGAGCCACACGCTCATGGGCCAGCCGCCGCTGCCCGTCAGGAGCTGCACCGCGGTCATGTAGAGCCCGTCCACGTCGGGCCGCTCCTCGCGGTCCACCTTGATGGGCACGTAGCGCTCGTTGAGGACGCGCGCGATCTCCTCGTCCTCGAACGACTCGCCCTCCATCACGTGGCACCAGTGGCAGGTCGAGTAGCCGACGGAGAGGAACACCGGGCGGCCGGTGCGACGGGCCTCCTCGAAGGCCTCCTCGCCCCACGGCCGCCAGCTCACCGGGTTATGAGCGTGCTGGAGGAGGTAGGGGCTCTTCTCGAGGATGAGACGGTTCGTGAACCGAGGCCGCCCCTGCGCGTCGAGGTGATGGGTGCGGGGGACGTAGCCGTCGCCCTTCGCGCGCACCGCGTCGGTGAGCCGTCGCGCGAGCGCCTCCGGGAACGGGTCCGCTCCGGGCAGCCTGTCCATCATGGACGGTGCTTAACGGGGGGCGGGCGCCCGCTCATGGTGACCCGCCAGGGACCCTCAGAAGAGGTCTTCGAGGGACTTGGCGATCCGGGCCTCGATCTCCGCGCGCATGCGCCGGGCCGCCTGCACGGTCTCCTCGATGGCGGCCTGCAGATCGCCCGCGGACCCGCCCGGGATGACGCGCAGCGCCTCCCGGGGGAGGCGGCCCTCCGCGGGCGCATCGCCGCCTCGCCGCCCACCGGGCAGGACCACGAGCCGCGCGCGTGGGACGTCCACGTCCATGAGAACAAGCTACGGCGCCGAACGGGCGCGGGAAGGGACCCGCGGAAGGCCCACGCGGCCCCGCCCGACGTCTCGCGGCGCCCCCGGTCGCCCCGAGCGGGCGCTCAGCCCTTGATCACACCCATCGGCTCGAGCCGGGCGACGAGGCGCGAGATCCCCGCGCCGTCCATGACCGCCACGACCTGCGCCACGTCCTTGTAGGCCTCGCTCATCTCCTCGGCGAGGGTCTTCTTCCCGCGCGCGATGACCTCGATGCCCCGCGCGGCGAGCTCGCGCGCGATGGAGCGCCCGCGCCCGCGCCGGAGCGCCTCCCCGCGCGACATGAGCCGGCCTGCGCCGTGGCACGAGCTGCCGAAGGTGTCGGCCATCGCCCGCGCGGTCCCCGCGAGGACGTAGGAGTAGCGGCCCATGTCGCCCGGGATGAGCACCGGCTGGCCGGCGGCGCGGTAGGGCGCCGGCACGCGGGGATCGCCGGGCCCGAAGCAGCGCGTCGCCCCCTTGCGGTGCACGAGGACCCGCCGGACGACCCCGTCGACCGCGTGCTCCTCGAGCTTCGCGACGTTGTGGCAGACGTCGTAGAGGACGCGGGCGCCGAGCTCGCGCTCCGAGATCGCGAGGGCGTGGAGGAGCGCGCGCACGGCGAGGCCGGTCATCACCTGGCGGTTCGCCCAGGCGAAGTTCGCGGCGGCCTGCATCGCGCCGAGGTAGCGCTGGCCGAGCGCGCTCGCGATCGGCGCGGCGGCGAGCTGCGGATCGGGGAGGGTCGCGTAGTCCTCCCCGAACTCGCCGCGCCGCGCGGCGATCTCGGCGACGAACTCGTCGCAGACCTGGTAGCCGAGGCCGCGCGAGCCGGTGTGGATCTGGATCGCCACCCGGCCCGGGACGAGCCCGAACGCCTCGGCGACCACCGGGTCGTACACCTCGGCGATCCGGTCCACCTCCAGGAAGTGGTTCCCGCTCCCGAGCGTGCCGAGCTGATCCGCGCCGCGCGTCCGCGCTCGCGCGCTGACGGCCGACGGATCGGCGCCGGAGAGCCGGCCGCCCTCCTCGCAGCGCTCGGCGTCGTCGCTCGCCGCGGCGAACCCGCGCCGGACCGCCCAGCGAGCGCCGCCCGCGAGGACCTCGTCGAGCGCGTCGTCCGAGAGCCGCGGGATGGCGCTCTTCGCCCCCACGCCGGTGGGGATGTCGCGGTAGAGCTGGGCGGTGACCGCGTGCAGCCGCGGGCGGACGTCCTCCGCCTCGAGGGCGGTGGTGAGGACCCGCACGCCGCAGTTGATGTCGTAGCCCACGCCGCCCGGCGACACGGCGCCGTGCTCGGCGTCCATCGCCGCCACGCCGCCGATGGGGAACCCGTATCCCCAGTGGATGTCCGGCATCGCCAGCGAGAAGCGGAGGATGCCGGGCAGGTGCGCGACGTTCGCGACCTGCTGGAGCGCGGGGTCGTCCGGCGCCGGCGGCCCGACGCTGTAGACCCGGCCCGGCACGCGCATGCGCCCTTCGCGCGGGATCTCCCACAGGTCGCCCTCGATGCGCCGGAGCTTCATTCGTTCCTCGCCAGACGAGAGTTCGAGGTTCGCGATGGTCCCCAGGGAGGGGCCCCGTCGCGAAGCGACGGGGAGGGACGCAGTCCCTCCCGGCGGGGGAACGGTCGCGAACCCGCGAAGCGGGCGCGACCGTTCACGGGCCCCGCCGAGCAGGGGTGGGGCCCCGACGACGGCGGCCAGCCGTCGGCGGGGCGGGGGCGCAGCCCCCGTCATATATCGAAGACCGCCTGCGCCACCCACCCCGCACCCTCGCGCTCGAGCCGCGCCGCGTGCCAGGTGACCGCCTTCAGATCCGCGCCCTCCGCGTGCAGCACCGGATCGCGCCGGCCGAAGGCGACGACCGCCTCCGTCCCCGCCGCGTCCACCCGCAGCACCTCGCAGGCCGCCGGGACGAGCGCCTCGGTCGCCAGCCGGTACAGGAGCTCGCGCAGCAGCGCCACGGCGCTGCCCGCGAGGCCCGGCCCACCCTCCACCGCGACGCGCTCCTCCCGCTCGGCCGCGACGGCGGCGCCGCCCGCCGCGAGCGCCGCGAACGCGAGGACGAGCCGCGCGAGCGCCTCCTCCGCCGTGGCGCCGCGGGTGCGCACCCCCACGTCGGCCGTGTGGCCGAGGTCCTCGTACGGCTGCGGCAGCGAGAGGCGCATCCCGGGGGAGCTTAGCCTCCGCACGCGCCGGCGCCGGGTCCGCGCGGGTCAGCCCGCCTCGACGGCCGCCCGGTCGGCGAGGGGCACGATCTCGCGCGCGGAGACGCGGAGGAAGCGCGCGTAGAGGCCCACCGCCACGGCGGTGAGCCCGAGGACGAAGCCCCACCACAGCCCGGTGACGCCCAGCCCGAGGGTGAACCCGAGCAGCACGGTCGCGGGGAAGCCGAGCGCCCAGTGGCCGACCAGGTTCGCGGCGAACGCGAAGCGGGTCTCGCCCGCGCCGCGCAGCACGCCGGCGCCGACGCCCTGGATGCCGTCGGAGAGCTGGAACAGCGCGGCGATGCGCAACAGCGGCACCGCGGCCGCGACGAGCGCGGGGTCGTCGGTCATCGCCCGGGCGATGGGCCCGGGGAAGAGGAAGAAGACGAGCCCGGAGAGCGACATGAACGCGGCCCCCGAGCCGAACGCGGCGAGGCCCGCCCGGCGCGCGCCCGCGCGATCGCGACGGCCCACCGCCCAGCCCACGCGCACGGAGCCGGCGTTGCCGAAGCCGATCGCGACGGTGAACGTGAGGCTCGCGATGGAGATGGCGAGCTGGTGCGCCGCGAGCGGGAGCGCGCCGAACCGGCCGGCGAGGAAGCCGACGAGCGCGAAGATGCCGACCTCCGCGCCCATGTGCAGGCCGACGGGGAGCCCGACCGCGAGGGCCGCCCGGAGCGCGGGGCCGTCCGGCGCGCGGGCGACGCGTCCCGGCGGCCGCGGCACGCCGCGAACGGCGAGCGCGAGCAGGGCGGCCTGGGCGACCGCGCAGAGGCTCGTCGCGATCGCCGCCCCCGCGGCGCCGAGCGGCGGGATGGCGCGGAGCGGGCCGGCCACGGCGGGGAGCCCTGCGCCGCCGAACACGAGGAGCACGTCGGCGGGGACGTTGAGGAGGTTCGCGAGCACCGTCGCGACGACCATCGGCCGGACCACGCCGTGCGCCTGGAGGTAGGCGCGGCCCGAGAAGTAGAGCAGGAAGAACGGCAGCCCCGGCAGCCGCCACACGAGGTAGCGCCCCCCCTCTCGCGCGACGTCCGCGTCGATCCCGAGCGGCTCGAGCGCCGCAGGCGCGAGCAGGAACGGGACGGCGAGGGCCGCGGAGAGGGCGAGGGCGAGCCAGGTCCCCTGCCAGAGGAGGCGGCGCGCGCGGGCGGGGTCCCCCGCGCCGAGCGCCTGCGCGATGAGGGGATCGAGGCCCTGCATGACCCCCATCCCCAGCACGGACAGCGCCATGAACAGCACGTTGCCCAGGCCGACACCGGCGAGGGGCAGGGGGCCCGCCCGCCCCACGACCGCGGTGTCCACGACGCCCATGAGCGCCTGTCCGCCCTGGGCGATCGCGAGCGGGACGGCGAGTCGAACGAGCGCGGAGACCTCCGCGCGGAGCGGGCTTACGGCGGGCGTCACGGGGGGCGGAACATACTCGCAACCGGCCGGGGGCGCAGCCGGTCGGCGTACCCTTCCACACCTCGCCCTCCGGCCACGGCGGGGTCCACGCCGGCGGGGGAGCCGCCCCCTTCACTGGCGCGGCGAAGCGTACCCAGGGTCCGGGTGCCGTCATCGGCCGGGTGGCGTCCACAGCTTGAATCAGCAGAGATCCCGGAGATCTGGCCCGATCGCGGGTTAGCCTCTCGACGGCCGGGGCCCGACATGTTTACCTCCCGCCGCCCTCGCTGGGCCCTCGATGTCAGAAACCCGCTCACCGCGCGCCGGTCCTGAAACCTCCCGCAGCGCCACCCCGGCCGCCGCCGAGGCGGCCGTCGTCGCCACGCTGGCACCTGCCCACGGCCATCGCGCGCCCGCGAGAGGCGCCGCGCTCGCGAAGCTCGCGCTCGGCGCCCTCGGCGTCGTCTACGGCGACATCGGCACGAGCCCGCTCTACTCGCTGAAGGAGTGCTTCACCGGGCACCACGGCGTCGCCCCGAGCGCGGCGAACGTGCTCGGCGTCCTCTCGCTCGTGTTCTGGGCGATGACGTTCGTCGTCACGTTCAAGTACCTGTCCTTCGTGATGCGGGCCGACAACCGAGGCGAGGGCGGCATCCTCGCCCTGCTCGCCCTGGTCGGCCGCCACGAGGCCCGCCGCCGGGGCAGACAGCTCCTCCTCATCCTCGGGCTCTTCGGCGCGGCGCTCCTCTACGGCGACGGCGTCATCACGCCGGCCATCTCCGTCCTCGGCGCCGTCGAGGGCCTCACGGTCGCCGCGCCGGCGCTCGCGCACTGGGTCGTGCCCGTCACCGTCGGCATCCTCGCGCTCCTGTTCTTCATCCAGCGGCGCGGCACGGCGGTGGTCGGCGCGGTGTTCGGCCCGGTGATGCTCGTGTGGTTCGCCTGCATCGCCATCCTGGGCGTGCGCGGGATCCTCTTCGACGCCTCGATCCTGCAGGCGGTGCTGCCGACGCACGCGATCGGCTTCTTCGTCCGGAACGGCTGGCAGGGGTTCCTCGTCCTCGGCGGCGTGGTCCTCGTCATCACGGGCGGCGAGGCGCTCTACGCGGACATGGGCCACTTCGGGAAGCGCCCGATCCGCTTCGCGTGGCTCCTCGTGGCGATGCCCGCCCTGCTCCTCAACTACATGGGGCAGGGGGCGATCCTCCTCCACGATCCGGAGGCGGCGCGGAACCCGTTCTTCCTGCTCGTGCCCGAGTGGGCACTCTACCCGATGATCGCGATCGCCACCGCGGCCGCGATCGTCGCGTCGCAGGCCCTCATCTCCGGCGCGTTCTCGCTGACGCGCCAGGCGGTCCAGCTCGGCTACTCGCCGCGCGTGACCATCCGGCACACCTCCTCGACCGAGATCGGCCAGATCTACGTGCCGGAGGTGAACGCGCTCCTCGGCATGGCGACCATCGCCCTCGTGCTCGGGTTCAAGACCTCCTCGAACCTGGCGGCCGCGTACGGCATCGCGGTGACGGGCACGATGGCGATCACGACGCTGCTCTTCCACAGGGTCGCGCGCGATCTGTGGCGCTGGCCGCGCTGGCGCGCCTGGCCCGTCACGCTCCTCTTCCTGTTCGTGGACGTGTCCTTCCTCGGGGCGAACATCATCAAGGTCGAGGAGGGCGGGTGGTTCCCGCTCGCCGCCGCCGCGTTCGTGTTCACGCTGCTGTCCACCTGGAAGCGCGGCCGCGAGGCGCTCGCGGAGATGATGCGCGGCGCGGGCCTGCCGCTCGACGTGTTCCTCGAGGACATCGCGCGCCGCAAGCCCCAGCGCGTGCCCGGGACGGCCGTGTTCATGACCGGGAACACCGGCACCGTCCCGCCCGTGCTCCTGCACCACCTGAAGCACAACAAGGTGCTGCACGAGCGCGTGGTGCTCGCCTCCCTCATGACCGAGGAGATCCCCTCCATCCCCGACGCCGAGCGCGTCAGCGTGAAGGAGCTCGGCTCCGGCTTCTTCCAGGTGGTCGCCCGCTACGGCTTCATGGAGACCCCGGACGTGCCGGCGATGTTCGCGTCGCTGCCCCGCCGCAAGCTCGACGGGCCGAAGATCGAGCTGAAGCCGATGGAGACGACCTACTACCTCGGCCGCGAGACGCTCCTGCCGACGGGACCCTCCAAGATGTCGCGCTGGCGCAAGCGGCTCTTCATCATCATGGCGCGGAACGCCCAGACCGCGAGCGCGTTCTTCGGCCTGCCGCCGAACCGCGTGGTCGAGATGGGCGCGCAGATCCAGCTCTAGCGAGCCCGGCCCGGTCGGCGCGGACGCGGCTCGCCGCCTCGCCGAGCACGCCGCGACGCCGCCCCGCTCCCGACGATGCGCTGGCCCGACGCCCTCCGCTCCCTTCGCAAGCGCGACCTGCGGCTCTTCTTCGCCGGGCAGAGCGTCTCGCTCGCCGGCACCTGGATGCAGGGCGTCGCGCAGTCGTGGCTCGTGTGGCGGCTCACGCGCTCCTCCGAGCTCCTCGGCGTCGTGAACTTCCTCGGCCAGGTGCCCGTCTTCCTGTTCGGCATCTGGGCGGGCTCGATCGCCGATCGCCACCCCCGCCGGCGCATCGTCCTCCTCACCCAGACGAACGCGATCTTCCAGGCGGTGCTGCTCGCCGCGCTCACCCTCGCGGGCGTCGTCCGGCCCTGGCACGTGGTGGTGCTCGCCGGGATGCTGGGGCTCACCTACGCCTTCGAGATCCCGGCCCGCCAGGCGCTCCTCGCCGACATCGCCGGCAGCGACGCGCCGAACGCCATCGCGCTCAACTCCTCGATCGTGAACTCGGCGCGCATCGTGGGCCCGGCGCTCGCGGGCGCCCTCGTCGCCGCGGTGGGGGAGGGCTTTTGCTTCGCGCTCAACGCGCTCTCCTTCGCCGGCACCTACTACGCGCTCGTGAAGATGCATCCGCCGCCGCAGCCGACGGTGGAGGGGGGCCGTCGCGCCCACCTGCTCGAGGGGCTCGCCTACGCTGGGCGAACCGGCCACGTGCGGGCGCTGCTCGCGCTCCTCGCCGTCTCGAGCTTCTTCGCCATGCCCTACCAGGCGCTCCTGCCGGTGGTCTCGGCGGAGGTGCTCCACGGCGGGGCGGGGCTGTATGGGCTCCTGCTCGGCAGCGCCGGCGCCGGCGCGCTCGTCGGCGCGGTCGGCCTCCTCCTGCGCAAGGGGCTCGCCGGCCTGGGCCGCCGCGTGGCGCTCGGCACGACCCTCCTCGGCGCGGGCCTCCTCGCGCTCTCCTTCTCCCGCCACCCGGTCGTCGCCGGCGCCTCGCTCGTCGTGGCCGGGTTCGGGTTCATCACCCAGATGGCCGGCACGATGACGCTCTTGCAGGGGCTCGCGCCGGTCGACATGCGGGGGCGGGTGATGGGGCTCTTCTCGACCCTGTTCGTGGGCGTGACGCCGTTCGGCTCCCTCGCCGCCGGCTTCGCCGCGAGCCGCTTCGGCGCCCCGCGCACCATCGGCGCCGGAGCGGCGGTGGTGATCTGCGCGAGCGCCGTGTTTCACCTCGCGCTCCCGCGCCTGCGCCGGACCGTGCTCGCGCAGCACCCCACGCTCTTCCCGCCTGCGTCGCAGTGAGCGCGAGAGGCCCCGCCCCCGGAACCGGACCCGACCCCCCTTGCGCCGCCCCCTCCCCCCATCCAGCGCCACGCCGCCCCAGGGCTGGCTCGCCTTCTCCGTCGTCGCGGTCGGTACGGTCATGGCGACGCTCGACGGCAACATCGTGAACGTCGCGCTGCCGACCCTCGGCCGCGAGCTCGGCGCGGCGGTCGGGCCGCTGCAGTGGGTCGTGAACGCGTACCTGCTCGCGATCACCGCGACGCTCGTCCCCCTCGGCCGGCTCGGCGACCGGTTCGGGCACCGCGCCGTCTACACCGCCGGGCTCCTCGTGTTCACGGCGGGGTCGGCGCTCTGCGGGCTCGCCGGCGGGCTCGGCGTGCTCGTCCTGTCGCGCGGGGTCCAGGCGCTGGGCGCGAGCGCGATGATGGCGATCGGACCGGCGATCATCACCGCGGCGTTCCCGGCCAGCATGCGCGGGCGCGCGCTCGGGGCGGCCGGCACCGTCGTCGCCCTCGGCCTCACCGCGGGGCCGCCGCTCGGGGGCCTCATCCTCACGCACCTCTCCTGGCGCTGGATCTTCTACGTGAACGTGCCCATCGGGATCGCCGGCGCGGCCTGGGCGCTGCGGGTCCTCGCGCGCGGCGGCGGGAACGCGGGCGGGCCGCTGCTCGACACGCGGCTGTTCAGGATCCCGCTCTTCACCTGGGGCCTCGTCGCGGGGCTGCTCTCCTACGCCGCGATGTTCTCGCAGACGTTCCTCACGCCCTTCTTCCTCGCGCGCGTGCTCGGGCTCGCCCCCGGGTCGCTCGGGCTCGTCCTCGCCGCGGTCCCGCTGGCGCTGTCGGTGGCGTCGCCGCTCTCCGGCTGGATCGCCGATCGCCTCGGGGGGCGGTGGCTCCCCGCGGTCGGGATGCTGCTCCTCGCGGCGGGCCTCACGGCGCTGTCGTTCGCGAGCGCGCAGGGCGGCGCCGCCGGGTTCGCGGCGCGCCTCGCCCTGTGCGGCGCCGGGATGGGGCTCTTCCAGGCGCCGAACAACGCGCTCGTCATGGGCGCGCTGCCGCGCGAGCGGCTCGGCTCGGGCGGCGGCCTGCTCGCGACCGCGCGGAGTGCCGGGATGGCGGCGGGGGTGGGGCTCGCGGGCGCGCTGTTCGCGCTGCGCGCCGGACCCGGCGCGAGCGGCGAGGCGTTCCTCGGCGGCTACGCGCTCGCGCTCCGCGCCGGCGCTGCGGTGGCCGTGCTCGCCGCGGCGGCGTCGCTCG
>NZ_JALCYX010000071.1:12016-21194 GCF_022690695.1 Anaeromyxobacter sp. SG17 | reverse complement strand
AGCGGCGAGGCGTTCCTCGGCGGCTACGCGCTCGCGCTCCGCGCCGGCGCTGCGGTGGCCGTGCTCGCCGCGGCGGCGTCGCTCGCCCGCGGCGCCGCCCCGGCCCCAGCGCCGCGAGGGTCGCCGCCGCGCACCGCATGAGGCCGCGCCGGGCGTTCGCTTTACGGTCGCCCGCCCTCTGCTACATTGCCCTCGTGATCGCCCTCGGGATCGACCCCGGCTCGCGCCGCTGCGGCTACGGCGTCGTGGCGCGCGAGGGGACGCGGCTCGTCGTCCTCGCGTCGGGGGTGCTCGTCCCCGGCGCGGACCGCCCCATGGCCGAGCGGCTGGCGCGCATCCTCGAGGGCCTCGCCGAGGTGATCCGCCGCTCGGGCCCGGCGGAGGTCTCGGTCGAGCAGGTCTTCTGCGGCGTCTCCGCGCGCTCCGCCCTCGTGCTCGGCCAGGCCCGCGGGGTCGCGCTCGCCGCCGCCGCGCAGGCCGGCCTCCCCGTGTTCGAGTACGCGCCCTCGGAGGTGAAGCTCGCCTTCACCGGCTCCGGCCGCGCGTCGAAGGACCAGATGCTCCGCACCGCCCGCATGCTCCTCGGCGCCGCGCCCGACCTCTCCGACGAGGCCGACGCGCTCGCGGTCGCCGTCTGCCACCTCGCGCGCCGCGCGGGGCGGCTCGCGCTCCCGTCCGTCCGGAACGTCGCGGTCGCCGTGCCGTCCGCCGGCCGGGCGCGCGAGGACGCCGTCGCGCCGGTCCCCGCCCGCGATCGCGCCGCCCGCGCCGCCGCGCGCCTGCGGCCCTCGCGCCGCGATCACCGGGGGCTCGCGTGATCGCGCGGCTCTCCGGGAAGGTCGCCGAGAAGGGCGCGGACCACGTCGTGCTCGACGTGGGCGGGGTCGGCTATCTCGTCCACCTCTCCGCCGTGTCCCTCGCGACCCTGCCGCCGCAGGGCGGCGACGCCGCGCTCCGCACGTTCACGAACGTGCGCCAGGACGCCATCGAGCTCTACGGCTTCGCGACGGAGGACGAGGAGGCGGTGTTCCGCGCGCTCATCGACGTGAAGGGCGTTGGCCCGCGCGCGGCGCAGAACATCCTCTCCGGCATCGACGCGCGCGAGCTCGCCCAGGCGGTCGCGGGCGCCGACGTGGCGCGGCTCACGAAGGTGCCCGGCGTCGGGAAGAAGACCGCCGAGCGGCTCGTCGTGGAGCTGAAGGAGAAGCTCGCGCTCCTCGCGCGCGCCGCCGGCCCGGGGCGGGCGAAGCCCGGCGCGGGCGTGCTCGAGCAGCTCCGCCAGGCGCTCGTGAACCTCGGCTACAAGCCGCCCCAGGCCGACGCCGCCGCCGACGCGCTGCGCGACGAGGCGGAGGGGAAGAAGCTCGACGCGCTGCTCCGCGAGGCGCTGAAGCGGCTGCGCGGCTGACCCGCGCGAGGGTCGCGACGGTCCGCCCCGGCCGCAGTGAGACGCAGGAGCGCTGCTGTCGGGGCAGCGTGCTAGCCTCCGCCGATCGATGACCGGCATACCCGTGCGCGAGGTGTCGCCCAGGGCGACCGACGGCGAGGAGCGGCTCGAGCAGTCGCTCCGGCCGGCCACGTTCGAGGAGTACGTCGGGCAGGAGAAGCTCGTCGAGAACTTCCGCGTGTACGCGAAGGCCGCGAAGGCGCGCGGCGAGGCGCTCGATCACGTCCTCCTCTCCGGACCGCCGGGCCTCGGCAAGACCTCGCTCGCGCACATCCTCGCCCGCGAGCTGGGCGTCGCGCTCCACGTCACGAGCGGCCCCGCGCTCGTGAAGAAGGGCGACCTCGCCGGGCTCCTCACCGCGCTCGCGCCACGCGACATCCTCTTCATCGACGAGATCCACCGGCTCTCGCCCGCGGTGGAGGAGGCGCTCTACCCGGCGATGGAGGACTTCCGCTTCGACGTCGTCCTGGGCGCCGGGCTCGGCGCGCAGACCATGGAGATGAAGCTCGAGCGCTTCACCCTCGTCGGCGCGACCACGCGCACCGGGCTCCTCGCGAGCCCGCTCCGCGACCGCTTCCCCATCCAGGAGCGGCTCGGCTACTACGAGCCGGCGGAGCTCCGCGAGATAGCGGTGCGCGCGGCGCGGAAGCTCGCGCTGCCGGTGGAGCCCGCCGGCGCGGAGGAGCTCGCGCGGCGCGCCCGCGGCACGCCGCGCATCGCCATCCGGCTCCTGCAGCGTGCCCGCGACTTCGCGGAGGTCCAGGGGGACGGCCGCCTCACGCGCGAGATCGTCGAGACGACGCTCGCGCGGCTGGAGGTGGACGCGCGCGGGCTCGACGCGATGGACCGCCGGATCCTCACCGTGGTCCTCGATACGTTCGGCGGGGGCCCGGTCGGCATCGACGCCGTCGCGGCGGCGGTCGGCGAGGAGCGCGACACGCTCGAGGACGTCTACGAGCCGTTCCTCGTGCGCGAGGGCTTCCTCGCGCGCACGCCGCGCGGCCGCGTGGCGCTGCCGCCGGCCTACGCGCACCTGGGGCGCGAGAGGCCGCACGGCAAGCAGGGCAGCCTGATCTGAAGCTGCGGCGCAGGGACTCCTCGGTGCTCGCGGGGGACGCGAGACGCCGCGCCTCACCACGACATGCGTCGCGCGCGCCAGGTGCCGCGCCGCCCCATCACGCGGACGAGGAGCCACCCCGCCACGAACCCGAACACGTGGGCGATCACCGCCACGCCCGGCGATCCGCCGAAGACCACCGACAGGATCTGCAGCGCGAACCAGAGCCCGATGAAGAAGGACGCGGGGACCGCCACGAGCCGGATGAAGATGAAGATGATGATCGCGGAGAGCACGCGCGCGCGCGGGAAGAGCGTCATGTACGCAGCGAGCACGCCCGCGATCGCGCCGCTCGCGCCGACCATCGGCACGTAGACGTCGCCGCTCGCCGCGGACGCGACCGTCTGCGCGAGCGCGGCCGCGACGCCGGAGGCGAGGTAGAAGAGCACGAACCGGCCGCGGCCGAGGGCGTCCTCGACGTTGTTCCCGAAGATCCAGAGGAACAGCATGTTCGACCCGAGGTGCATGAGGCCGCCGTGCAGGAACATGCTCGTGAAGATCGTGAGCGGGACGGGCACGTACGCGCGCGGCCAGGGGTCGGTGAGCGTGAGGATCTCGTAGGGGATCGCCCCGCCCCGGAGCGCCGTCTCGTTCAGCCGCGCGCTCATGAAGGCGACGACGTCGCCGCCGGAGGCCACGAGCGCCGGCAGCGCGAGCGCGTCGATCTGCCAGAGGTAGACGGCGACGTTGAGGGCGATGAGGGCGATGGTGATGACGGGTGTGCGCTCGAGCGGGGTGTCGTCTTTCAGTGGGATCAAGCGTTCGCCTCGGGTCGCACGTGCTATAAGCCGCCGCACGAAAATAGTCGTTCGCCCGTGCCGGCCTGACACGGATGTCGCGGTCCCGTCACAGGGAAAGAGGGCGCGAGCCCCCGCGAGCGAGAGAGCGGGCGAGCGCCCGCCGCCGGCGGCCGGATTCCCGGGGAGCTACGAGGGGTTGGCGCAGGCCCAAGCCGGGGACGAAAAGCGGCCGAAATCCGAGGTGATTGGCACATCGATTGCTCGGAAGGGTGCCGCACGGGCCGACGAGCCCACCGGACCTTCATCATGATGACCTACTGGAACCAGCGAACGGTGGCGAAGCGCGTGAGCTGCACGGGGGTGGGACTCCACTCCGGCAAGCCCGCGACCCTCACGCTCGCGCCGGCCTCGGCCGACTCTGGCATCACCTTCGTGCGCATGGATCTCGGCGTCGAGATCCCCGCCAAGAACGACCTCGTCGTCGACACGATGCTCTCCACGAGCGTCGCCCTCGGCAGCGCGCGCGTGTCCACCGTCGAGCACGTGCTCGCGGCGCTCTCCGGGATGGGGATCGACAACTGCCGCGTCGAGGTGGACGGGCCGGAAGTCCCCATCGTGGACGGCTCCGCGGCGCCGTTTGTCTGCCTCATCCAGGAGGCGGGCGTACAGCAGCTGCGCGCCGGCCGCCGCTACCTCGTGGTCGACCAGGCCGTCGAGATCCGCGACGGCGACAAGCTCGCGCGCCTCGAGCCGGCCGACGGCTTCGTCGTCGACTTCACCGCCGACTTCGACCACCCGCTCGTCACCAACCAGTCGTTCCGGGTGTCGCTGTCGGATCGCGCCTTCGAGCGCGAGGTGGCGCGGGCGCGGACGTTCTGCTTCAGGCGCGACATCGAGCGGATGCAGGCGGCCGGCCTCGCCAAGGGCGGCAGCCTCGACAACGCGATCGTGATCGACGAGTTCTCGATACTGAACCCGGAGGGCCTGCGCTTCCCCGACGAGTTCGCCCGGCACAAGGTGCTCGACGCCATCGGCGATCTCGCCCTGCTGGGCATGCCGGTGGTCGGCGCGCTCACCGCCGTGAAGAGCGGCCACGCGCTGAACCAGGCCCTGGTGCGCAAGGTGCTCGCCGATCCCGCCTGCCACCGCGTGGTGCGCGTCACGGCGGAGTCGGGCGTGCCGGAGCGCCGCCCGGTGACGCTGGGCCTCCCCGAGATCGCCTAGCGCGGCATGGCCGCGCCGGAGCTGTTCCACCGGATCTCCGAGCCGGACTCCGCCGCGGCGCGAAAGCGCGTCGTCGCGCTCGGGCTCGAGGGCGTGATCGACTTCCGCAACGTCGCCTTCGACGCGCACCGCGACGCGCTCGCGGCGCACGGCGGGAGCGCCACGCCCGCGCTGTGGGACGGCGCGCGGCTCCACGTGGGGCTCGCCGCCGTGCGGGCGGCGCTCGAGGCGCTGCCTTAATGCGCGTGATGGTCGCCGGGGTGCACCTCCCCGCGCCACGCGCCGGTCTCGCTCGCGCGCTCCTCGATGAAGCGCTTGAAGCGCTGGAGGTCGCCCTCGACGCGCCGGGACACGACGCCCAGCACGTCGCCGACCTTCTCGACGAAGCCCTTGGGATCGTACTCCAGCGCGAGCGTCACGCGGCAGCGCTGCCCGTCGAGCGGCGTGAACAGCACGACGCCCGAGTTCACCGCGCCGGCGGTGTGCCGCCAGGCGATGCTCTGATCCGGGACCTGCTGCACGATCTCCGCCTCCCACTCCTCGCGCTTCCCGCCGACCTTCGCGATCCAGTGGAGCGTCGTGTCGTCGATCTGGTGGACCTCCTCGACGCCCTCCATGAAGCGCGGGAACTCCTCGAACTGCGTCCACTGGTCGTAGACCATCCGGACCGGCCGCTCGATCTCGATGCTCTTCTCCACGCGTGCCATGTGTCTCCTCCCTCGGTCGAACGCCCGCCCAGCTCCGCGGCGGGTCCCTCCGTCCATCACCCGTGAAAGCCTTGGCACGCAGGTGGGCATTGTCAGCGGCGGTGCTGGCGCGCGCGCGAGTGGCCATGATCCACGGCGGCGTCCGACACGCGGCACGGCGCGACGGCTCGCCGGCGGACGGCAGAGCGAGGGAGGGGAGCGATGACCGGAAGCTGCGAGGTGTGCGGGAACGAGTACGACAAGGCCTTCGAGGTGACGGCGGGCGGCAAGCGGCACGTGTTCGACAGCTTCGAGTGCGCCATCCAGGCGCTCGCGCCGCGCTGCGCGCACTGCGGGTGCCGGGTGATCGGCCACGGCGTGGAGGCGGGCGGCAAGCAGTTCTGCTGCGCCCACTGCGCGCACGCGACGGGCGTGCACGCGCTCCAGGACCGGGCGCAGTGACGGCGCGGCCGGCGCGGGCGGTCGTCGCGCCGGCCGCCGCGCCGCACCGGGGCTAGCCGCTCAGGCGTGCGTCCGGACCTCGCCGGCGGCGCCGTTGCCGCGCGCGCGGCGCGGAGCGGGCGTGGGGGCGACGAGCCGGTCGACGAGCCGCTTCGCGATCGCGGTGCCGGCGGCGATGCCGGCCGCGGCGAGGATCTTGTCCCGCATCGACTGCTCCGCGGCCACCCGGTCCGGGTGCTCCATGAGGCGCGAGAGGGCGCGGGCCGTCTCGCGCGCCCTGCGGCTCGGACGCTGCGCCTCGCGGCGCGAGCGGACCGCGAACGCGACGAGGCCGCCGACCACCAGCGCGGCCACGACCCCGGCGCCGATGACGGCCACGGGGTGGCGCTTCGCCTGCAGCCGCAGGTCGAACAGCTCGTGCCGCCGGCGGTCCAGCTCTCCGATGAGCGCGCCGAGGTCGTTGCGGAGCGCCTCGATCTCGCCCGAGACGCGGCTGACGTTCTGCGGGGATCCGTCCTTCATGCGATCCGCTCCTTCGCGAAGCGAACGTTGTCCTGGAGGGAGCGACGGGTCGTGTCGAGCGGCTTCCTCACGCGCTTCGCCCAGCCCCACAGCCCGACCGCGGTCCCCACCGCGAGCACCACCGCCGCCACGAGGAGCGACGCCGCCCAGCCTGGCATCACCTGGGCCTCGAACAGCGCGAACACGATCGCCGTGAGGAGCAGCTGGAGCACCATGAGCGCGCAGACGCCCGCGACGCCGAGCCCGCTCGCCATCTTGATCTCCGAGCGGAGGTCCTCCTTGAGCTCCGCCTTCGCGAGCTCGACCTCCTTCCGGGCGAGCAGGCTCGCCTTCTGGGCGAGCTGCGTCACGAGGTCCCGGGTCTTCGCCGCCCGCAGCGGGTCCGGCCGGGGGGCCGAGGGCTCCCGCGCCCCTGCCTCGATCAAGCGCTCATGCTGATCCATCCCGTTCTCCTCCGCGCCTCGGCGCCGCCCGTGTCCGAGTGAGAAGTTGCGGCCGGCGCGCGGCCGGCGCAGCGGGCCGGCGGGCGATCCGACGGGGCCCTCAGGTCGTCACGTCTCGGGGTGCGGCCGAGGGAGCGGCCCGGTCGGGCTTCCGGCGCAGCGCGCGGCTCCGGGCGGGAGGCTCGCGTCGCTCGCCTCCTCGCGATCCTCCAGCGGCCCCTCAGGAGAGACGCACCCGCTCGACGCCGTCGGGACCGGGGAGCCGCTGCCGGCGGGTGAGCACCGGCTCGAACAGGTCGCCCATCCGCTCGACCCGGCGAAGGACGTCCTTCGCCTCGAGCACGAGGCCGTCGCCGCGGCGGGTGCGCGCCGCCTTCTCGACCTCTGCCCAGGTCACCGGGGCGGACACCGTCGGGCGCGCCCGGGCCCGCAGCGAGTACACGGAGACCGTGGTCTTGTGCGGATCGTTCTGGCTCCAGTCGACGAGCACCTTCCCCACGCGGAGGTCCTTCTTCATCCGCTCCACCACGAGCTTCGGGTGCCCCCGCTCGAGCACCTGCGCCACGGCGTGGGCGAAGGGCTTCGTCTCGTCGTAGGTCGCCCTGCCGCCGAGCGGGACGTAGAGCTGGAGACCCTTCGAGCCGGAGGTCTTTGGGTAGACCTCGAGCTCCAGGCGGTGCAGGAGCTTGCGGACGAGGAGCGCCACGTCGCAGCAGGTCACGACGTCCGCGGGCGGGCCGGGGTCGAGGTCGAACACGATCGTCGTCGGCGTGTCGATCGCGTGCGCGAGCGACAGCGACGTGTGCAGCTCGAGGTCGGCGATGCTCGCCGCCCAGATGAGCGACGGGAGGTCGTTCACGACGCAGTAGTCGATGAACTCGTCGTTCCGCTCGCTCCACACCTTCGCCGTGTGTACCCACTCCGGCCGGTGAGGGGGGCAGCGCTTCTCGTAGAAGAACATGCCCTCGACGCCCTCCGGGTAGCGCTTCATGGTGAGGGGCCGGCCAGCCAGGTGCGGCAGCAGCGCCGGCGCGATCCGCGCGTAGTAGTCGACGACGTCGCCCTTCGTGAACCCGGCCTCCGGGTAGAAGACCTTGTCCAGGTTCTTGAGGACGAGGCGGCGCCCCCCGACCTCGACCTCGACGCCGGCCTTGCTCGCGGAGGCCCGCCGCGCGGCGGGCCGCTTGGGCCCGGGCTCGCTCGCGGGAGCGCGCCTCGCCGCCGGCCGCTTGGGGCGGGCGGTCACGGCCGCTTCTTCCTCGCCGCCTTCTTCTTGCCGGCGGCGCGCGCCGCCACGGCGGGCCGGTGTCGCCGCTCGCCTCGCGCCGGGTGCGCGGCGGGCTCGCCCCCCCGCCGGCGCGCTGCGGCGAGGCTGGCGGACAGCGCATCCGCGAGGCTCACCACCTCGGCGGGCGCGCGCTCCGCCTCGGGGGCCTCGATCGTCTCGCCCTCCGCCTTCTTCTCGACGAGCTCCAGGACGCGCTCGCGGTACGTATCGGGGTAGCGCTCGGGCTCGAACGCGGTCGTGAGGGAGCCGACGAGCTGCTCGGCCATCGCGAGCTCGCGCTCGGCGGGCTTCGCGTGCCGGGGGAGGTCGAGCGAGGACACCGGGATCACCTCGTCGGCGCGGTTCATGGTCGAGAGCGCGAGCGCGTCCTCGATGGGGCGAACGCAGCAGAGCGACTCGCGCGTGCGCAGCACGAACGTCGCGATCGCCACCTTGCCCGAGCGGCGCATCGCGTCGAGCAGGAGGGCGTACGGCTTCGCGGCGCTCGCCTCCGGCACGAGGTAGTAGGTGCGGTCGTAGTAGATGGGGTCGATCTCGGCGAGCTCCACGAAGTCGTGGATGTCCACCGTGTGCGTCGCCTTGGGGTCGAACTTCTCGAGCTCGTCGGGATCGAGGGCGACGTACTTCCCCTTCGAGATCTCGTAGCCCTTCACGATGTGCTCGTAGGGGACCTCGACGTCCTCCTTGGCGCAGAAGCGCTTCAGGTGGATCCGCCCGCCGTCCTTGTCGTGGAGCATGTTGAAGCGGACCTCTTTCTGCGTCACCGCGGTGACGAGCTTCACCGGGATGTTCACGAGGCCGAACGTCAGCGCTCCGCTCCAGATCGCTCGAGCCATGGATCGTCCCCCCTGAGTACGATCGTGCGCCCGTCGGCCCGCGGCAACGCCGGGTGGGGCCCGACGCGGGGTGCCGCTTCACGGCGGCGGCACGGGAGCGCAGGTTTTCGGGGACGTGAGGAGGGCGTATGCCGCGAAAGCCCGAGGAAGAGCGCCGGAAGGAAGGCCGCGACGAGACCCCACGGACGGATCTGCCGCCGCGGCGGGAGCCGTACTACGAGGGGTACTTCGGCACGGAGGAGGAGGAGGGCGCCGTCCGCGAGGAGGAGAGCGGCGACGAGCCGCGCCGCGGGGCGAGCGAGGACGCCGCGGGAGGAGACCGGGAGATCGTGTGAGCGACGGGGCGCGCGCTCCCACGGGCGGGGTGGGCGCGCGCCGGCCCCCCCGAGGCCCCCCCCCTGCCGTTTCAGTGC
>NZ_JALCYX010000071.1:0-12006 GCF_022690695.1 Anaeromyxobacter sp. SG17 | reverse complement strand
GGGCCGGGGGGGGGGGGGCGGGGGCGGGGGGGGGGGGGGGCCCCGGGGGCCGGGGGGGGGGGGGGGGGGGCGCCCCCCGGGGGGGGGGGGGGGCGCCCCCCGGCCCCCCCGAGGCACGCCGCCTGCCGTTTCAGTGCAGCGCGGGCGCCTGCGGGTGCTGGAAGGCCTCCACGTCCACGCCGAAGTAGCGGAAGATGCGGAGCTGGTGCTGGCGCAGGCCGCGCAGCAGCAGGCGCCGGTCGCCGCCGGCGAGCTCGTGCGCGAGCGCGGCGACGCCCAGGTCGGCGAACTCGCGGATCAGGCTGAAGTCGAGCACCACCTCGCCTCCGCGCTCCGCCTCGAGCCGCTCCGCCAGCTCGGCGGCGGACGTCCGGTCGAAGACGCCGGACAGGCGGATCACCGTCCGACCGGCCTCTGACTCCCGGACGAATTTGCAAGCGCCTGGCATCGCCTCGGCCCTCCGGACGCGCGTTTCGTCGTCTCTCGCGTGCGTGACGTGGTCGGTTAAGAGAATTTGTACTCCCCCGGGCTACCGCAACCCGCCGCCGCGTCCGGGGCCGCGGCTCGACGGAGCGGGGATCGTGCGCGCACGGCGTGACGCGGCCGCGGCGCGCAGGCGCCGGATCGGTGAACTCCCGGAAGGCGGGCGCTCGGCCCGCCGGATCACCAGCTGCCGAAGCGGCGGCGGGCCTCGGCGGCGAGCGCGTCGCGGTGCGCGGGGTGGGCGATCGCGATGAGCGCCGCCGCGCGCTGGCGCAGGTTCTTGCCGAAGAGATCGGCGATCCCGTGCTCCGTCACGACGAAGTGCACGTGGGCGCGGGTGGTCACGACGCCGGCGCCCGGCTTCAGGTACGAGACGATGCGCGGCTCGCCCGCCGCGGTGGTCGAGCGCAGGGCGATGATGGGCTTGCCACCGTCGGACAGCGCCGCGCCGCGGATGAAGTCCATCTGCCCGCCCACGCCCGAGTACTGCCGGTCGCCGATGGAGTCGGCGCACACCTGGCCGGTGAGATCCACCTCGATGGCGCTGTTGATCGCGGTGACCCGGGGGTTCCGGCGGATGACTGCCGTGTCGTTCACGTACGCGATGTCGAGCATCGCCACGAGCGGGTTGTCGTGGAGGAAGTCGTAGAGCTTGCGGGTGCCGACGGCGAACCCGCCCACGATCTTGCCCGGGTGGACGCGCTTCGCCTCGCCGGTGATGACGCCCTTGTCGACGAGGTCGACGATGCCGTCGGAGAGCATCTCGGTGTGGATGCCGAGCCGCTGGTGATCGCCGAGGTACGCGAAGGTCGCCTGCGGGATGGCGCCGATCCCGAGCTGGAGCGTCGCGCCGTCCTCCACGAGCTCCGCGCAGTGGCGCCCGATCGCGCGCTCCGCCTCCGTGAGCTCGCGCTCCGGCAGCTCGTGGATCGGCTCGTCCACCTCCACGAGGTAGTCGATCGCGTCGACGTGGATGAGGCCGTCGCCGTGCGTCCGCGGCATGCGCGGGTTCACCTGCGCGATGACGGTGCGGGCGGTCTGCACCGCCGCCCGCGTGACGTCCACCGACACGCCCAGGGAGCAGAAGCCGTGGCGGTCGGGCGGCGACACGTGGACGAGCGCGACGTCGAGCGGGAGGACGCCGGAGCGGAACAGCTTCGGCACCTCGGAGAGGAACACCGGCAGGTAGTCGGCCCGCCCCTCCTCGACCGCCGCGCGGTAGTTGGCGCCGACGAACAGCGCGTTCACGCGGAAGCTCTTCGCGTGCTCGGGGGCGGCGTAGGGCGCGCGCCCCTCCGTGTGCAGCGACACGATCTCGACGACGCGCAGCTCGCTCGCGCGCGCCGTGAGGGCGTCCACGAGCCGCTGCGGCGCGGCGGCGACGCTGTGGATGAAGACGCGATCGCCCGACTTGACGACGGAGACGGCTTCCTCGGCCGAGACGGTTCGGCTCATCGCGCGGCTTCCTCCTGGAGGGGCGTTTCGCCGCGGCAGTGTAGCAAGCGCGCCTCGCGCGGGGGAGGCTTGCCGCGTCACGTCATGGGTTGCGCATGTCCCAGGCGAGCTTGGCGGCCAGGACGAGCGCCACCGCGACCACCACCCGCCGGATGAGGGCGTCGCCGCGCCGGATGGCGAGGTGGGCGCCCACCCAGCCGCCCGCGAGCTGCGCCGCCGCCATGGGGAGGGCGATCCGCCAGAGGACGACGCCGCGGGACGCGAAGAGGGCGACCGCCGCGAGATTGGAGGCGAAGTTCACGACCTTGGCGCTCGCCGACGCTCGGGAGAGCCCGTCCCCGAGCAGCGCCACGAAGGCGACGATGAGGAACGTCCCCGTGCCGGGCCCGAAGAAGCCGTCGTAGGCGCCGACGGCGAGGGCGATGGCGCCCGCGATGGCCGCCGCGCTGCGGGGCGGGGCGGCGTCCTCGAGCCGGGGCGGCGGCCCCCTGCGCAGGCCGACGAACACCGCGGCGAAGGCGAGCAGCGCGACGACGATCGGCCGGAGCGCGGAGGGGGGCGTTACGAGGACGAGCGCCGCTCCGCCGAGCGAGCCGGCGAGCCCCAGGGGGAAGGTGATGCGCGCCCGGCGGCCGTCCACGAGCCCTCCGCGCGTGAAGCGGGCGAGCGCCGCGAACGAGCCGAACACCGACTGGCCCTTGTTCGTGCCGAGGGCGAGGTGCGGCGGGAGGCCGGCCCAGAGGATGGCGGGGACGGTGAGCAGGCCGCCGCCGCCGGCGATCGCGTCGATGACGCCGGCGACGAGCGCGACGAGCGTGAGGAGCGCGATCTGGAGGAGGCCCGGCTCTGCCATGCGGGGCAGCGTCATAGCACGCCAGGCCGGAGTCGACGGGCTGGCGCACGGCGGCTGCGCCTCGCTTCGCCGCGCGGGCGGCGTGGGCGGCCCGTCTAGTGGGGCCGGACGTTCCGCTCGACCGCCTCGATGAGATCGCCGAGGCCGACGGGCTTGTACAGGATCTCGGAGGCGGTGATGGGGTGTCCCTCGAAGCCGCGGCTCGCCGTCATGACGACGACAGGGATCTCCGCGAGCTGCGCGTCGCGCAGCTGCTCCTCGCGGAACTGCCAGCCGTTCATCTCCGGCATCATGAGATCGAGGAGGATGAGCGCGGGGCGCTCCCCCTTGCGCAGGCGGTCGAGCGCGACGCGGCCGTTCTCGCAGAGGTGCGCGTCGTAGCCCTCCTCCTCGAGCAGCTCCCCGAGCGTCTCCCGCAGGTCGGTGTCGTCGTCGACGACGAGGATCGGGCAGCCGTCGGTCATCGAAGGGGCGCATCCTAGGCGAGAGCGACCCCGTCATCGCGCGCCCATGCGGGGAGTGCGCGCGCCGACCTGCCCCGCACGGCGACACGGCGGCGCGTCCTCGCGGGGCGGAGCCGAGGTATGTAACGCAGCCATGTCCACGACCCGCCCTCTCGCCCTCCTGCTGCTCGTTCCGCTCGGCTGCGCGACCCGCGCCGCCGCCGCTCAGGTCCCCGCGCCCGCCGCGCAGTCGGTGCTCGCCGCCTCGCCCGCCGTCGAGGTGCGGAGCCTCGACCGGACGCTCCGCGTGACGGGAGAGGGCAGGGTGAGGGTCCGGCCCGACGTCGCGGTGGTGCTCGCGGGGATCGAGGCGACCGGCAAGACCCTCGCGCCGACCGTCGCGGACGCCGCGGCGAAGATGCGGCGGATGATCGACGCGCTCGCGAAGGCCGGCGTCGCCGAGAAGGACGTCCAGACGACGCGCCACGACGTGCAGGTGGAGCGTCCGTGGGTGGACGGGAAGCCTCGGGACATCACCGGCTACACGGTGGTGGACGAGGTTCGCGTGACCGTGCGCGATCTCGCGAAGCTCGGCCAGATCCTGGAGCGCGTGGTCGCCGCAGGCTCGAACTCGCTGCGGGGTCTCACCTTCGAGCGCGACGATCCGGCCCCGCAGCGCCAGGAGGCGCTCGCGAACGCGGTCGCGGTCGCCCGGGCGAAGGCGGAGGCGATGGCGAAGGCGGCCGGGGTCTCGCTGGGCGCGGTGGTGGCGATCGAGGAGGGCGCCGCCGAACGGCCGATCCCGCTCGCGAAGTACCGGACGCAGGCGATGGTGGCGACGGACGGCGCGCCGGTCACGCCGGGCGAGCTCGAGATCGACGCGAGCGTGTCCGTGACGTACGCGATCCGCTGACCGGCGCCCGGGTCCGCGCCGGCAGCACGGCGTGGACCGTCGCGACCGCGACGAGCACGACGAACGAGACGACCGCGACCGTGGTCATGAGCAGCCCCCGTCGATGATCCAACCGCGGCGGGAGCCCTTGCGAAAGCCCTCGATCGAGGGGCAACGCGGTCGAGGCATCGTGTCGCAGGGGGTGTCCAGCGCGCCGTCAGCGGGTCGCGCGGCGGCGACCCCCGCGCGCGCCGGTCTGCCGCGACGGCGGCTTGCGCGCGGGCGGCTTCCGGGACGGTGCCCGGCGCCGGGGCGGCTCCGCTCGCTCCACCCCCCGGGTGGGCGCCGGAGGCGCCTCCCTGCGCAGGTACACGAGCAGGTCGAGGTAAGAGACGATCCCGACGAGCCGCTCTCCGTCCATGACCGGTAGCGCGCCGACGCGCTCGTCCGCGAGGATCTCGAGCGCGTCCCGCACCGTCGCCGTGCTCGGGATCGTGACCGGATCGGGGCGCAGCGTGCCCTCGACCTCCTCGGAGAGGAGGTCGAGCGCGGCGTCCGCGAAGCGCTCGAGCTCGGTCCCGAGCCGCGCGCGAAGGTCGCGCTCGGAGAGCATCCCGACCACCGACCCGTCCGCGTCGACCACCGGCAGGTGCCTGAACCCGCCCTGCACCATCGCGCCCGCTGCGTCCCCCAGCGAGTCCTCGGGGCCGACCGTCGCCGGCTGCGGGGTCATGACCCGGCGGATGGGGACGTCGAGGAACGGGACTGCCTTGCGCATGACGAGCCTCCTCCCACGTTCAGGCGAAAGGCGGCGGAGTGAGCGCCGCCGGCGCCGAGAAGGTCCGCTCGAACCAGCGCGCCGCGAGCCGGGCCACCGACTCGAGCGCGCCCGGCTCCTCGAACAGGTGGCTCGCGCCCGGCACCATCGTCAGCTCGGCTGAGCGGAGGTGCGGGAGCACGGAGCGGTTGAGCCGCAGCACGGTGGAGTCCCGGCCGCCGACCACGAGGAGCACCGGCGCCCGCACCCGCTCCAGCACCGCCGCGGGCACGAGATCGGGACGGCCTCCGCGCGACACGACCGCCCCGACGAGCTCGGGGAGCTCCGCGGCCGCAGCGAGGGCGGCGGCGGCGCCCGTGCTCGCGCCGAAGTAGCCGAGGCGCAGCCCGCGCACGCGGGGCAGGGCCGCGATCCAGCGCGTCGCGGAGACGACGCGGCCGGTGAGCAGCTCGATGTCGAACCGGAGCTCCGCCGTGACCTCGTCCTCGGCCGCCTCGGGCGGCGTGAGCAGATCGAAGAGGAGGGTGGCGAGGCCGGCGCGCCGCAGCGCGCGCGCGACGAGCTGGTTGCGGGGGCTCCGGCGCGTCGAGCCGCTCCCGTGGACGAACAGGACGAGCCCCAGGGCGCGATCGGGGACGGCGAGCTCCCCCTCCAGGACCCCCGGACCGCCGGCCGGGCCGTCGAAGGGGATCGACAGGATCTCGGCCTCGGAGCCCGGCGGATCGGCGCCCAAGGGCGCGGTCCACTCTCCATTCCAGAGCTCGCCGACCTCGCCCTCCGCCGGCTCGCCCCGGGCGCGCCGCAGGCTCTTCACCACCTGCTCGTCGGACACCTGGTCGAACCGCTCGTACCAGGCGCCCACCGCGTAGAACGGCTCGGGGAGCTCGAGGGCGATCACCTCGTCGAAGTCCGCGCGGAGCTCCGCCACCGAGGCCGCCGCGACGACCGGCGCAGCGAGCACCACGCGCGCGGCGCCCCGCTGCCTCGCGCCGCGGGCCGCGGCGCGGGCGGTGGCCCCGGTCGCGACGCCGTCGTCCACCACGATGACCGTGCGCCCCGCGACCTCCGCCGGCGGGCGATCGCCTCGGTAGCGCCGGACGCGCCGCGCGAGCTCGACGACCTCGCGCTCGGCGAGCTCGGCGGCGTCCGCCTCGGTGAGGCCCACCTCGCGAAGCGCGTCGCGGCGCACGAACACCGCGCCGCCCTCGGCGATGGCGCCGATGGCGTACTCCGGAGATCCCGGCGCGCCGATCTTGCGGACCACCACGACGTCGAGCGGCGCGTCGAGGGCGCGCGCCACCTCGAAGGCGACGGGCACGCCGCCCCGCGTGAGCCCGAGCACCACGGGCCGCTCCGCGCGGAGTCTCCCGAGCTCCTCCGCGAGCAGCCGTCCTGCCTGCTCCCTGTCCCGGAAGACCATGCGCGCCTCCTTCGCCTGACGCGCGCTCACGCGCGATCCACGCGCGGCGCCGCCGCCGGCGCTCTCGAGGGAACGCTACCGCCGGCGTCCAGCGCGCGGACGGGTCGGGCGGGGCGCGCTGTTCGGGTGGGGCCGCACCGCGCGTGCGTACGTACGCCCATGATCGCGCCCGGTGAGCCGCGGGCGCGGCGCGCGGAGAAGCGCCCACCCGCTCCGGGCCCTCGGCGATCGTCGAAGGCACGAGGCCGCCACCGGGGACGCGCCGGGTCGCTCGCTCGCCGGGACCCTCGGCGCCGCACCGCGACGCCGCACCGCGATGTCGGTACCGAAAGCGCGGTGACGCGGGCTCGTAGCCGACCACTGGCCTGATTTCACGGAGGTTTCGTGCTGGCAGGGCCTTCGCATTGGAGAGGGGGCATGAACGTCCTCAAGAATGAGCTGCCGCGCGCGAAGGCGGTCAGGCTGGAGCAGCAGGTGGAGTACGTGGCTGGCTCCGTGGTGAGCCGCACGCTCGCGAAGGCGCCGGGCGGCTCGCTCACGCTGTTCGCGTTCGACGCCGGGCAGGAGCTGTCGGAGCACACGGCGCCCTTCGACGCGTTCGTGCAGGTGCTCGACGGGGCGGTCGAGCTGACCATCGGCGGCGAGCGCGTGCCGGCGAGGGCGGGCGAGACGGTGCTCATGCCCGCGGGCGTGCCGCACGCGGTGAAGGCGACGGAGCGGTTCAAGATGCTCCTGTCGATGGTGCGCGAGCGCGGGTGAGCCTCCCGTCTCGCGGCGGGCCCGCGGCCGCCCGGCCGGTCGCGTCCGGCCGGCGACCCGCTGTATCCTCTCTCGCCAAGCGACGCGCCCCGTCCGGCGCAATGGAACCTCGATGCCTCTCGGCCACGTCCCCACCGCCGTCGTCGTCCTCGTCTCGCTCGCCGGCGCCGCGGTGATGATCGGCTGGCGGATGCGCGAGACGAGGAGCCCGATCTCCACCCGGAAGATCGTCATCCCTCCGCTCGGGATGAGCACCGGGTTCCTCATGTTCCTCGCGCCCGCCGCGCGGGTGCCGTGGAGCTACGCGAGCGCCGCGTTCGCTGCGGGGGCGCTCGTGTTCTCGTACCCGCTCTCCCGCACCTCCCGGCTCGTCCGCAGCGGCGACGCCGTCGTGATGCAGCGCTCGAGCGCGTTCCTCTGGATCCTGCTCGGGCTCGTCGCGGTGCGGTTCGTGCTCCGCGTCTACATCGAGCAGGTCGTGACGCAGGTGCAGACGGGCGCGCTCTTCTTCCTGCTCGCGTTCGGCATGATCGTGCGCTGGCGCGTCGCGATGCTCCTCGCGTACCGGCGCCTGCGCGCCGAGCCGGCGACGGCGGACGCCGCGTAGGCCTCGGGGCGCCTGCCCGCCCGGGCTCGGCCCTCCTCAGCGGACCCGGAACATCGGCGGGATCTGCTCGGCCCGATCCACCGTGAGATCGAGGTCGCGCAGGAGCCCGTCCGCGAGATCGTAGATCCAGCCGTGCACGGTGAGCTCCTGGCCCCGCGTCCAGGCGCCCTGCACGATGGTGGTGTGGCAGACGTTCGCGACCTGCGCGGCGACGTTGAGCTCGCACAGGCGATCCTCGCGCGCGTCCGCGTCGGCGATGGCGTCGAGCTCCGCGCGGTTCACGAGGTAGACGTCGCGGATGTGCCGCAGCCAGTTGTCGATGAGGCCGAGCGGGGTGGCCTCCATGGCGGCCCTCACGCCGCCGCAGCCGTAGTGGCCGCACACGATGACGTGCCTCACGCCGAGGACCTCGATCCCGTACTGCAGGACCGAGAGGCAGTTCACGTCGGTGTGCACCACCACGTTCGCCACGTTGCGGTGCACGAAGATCTCGCCCGGCAGGCGTCCCACCACCTGATCGGGGGGTAGGCGGCTGTCGGAGCAGCCGATCCACAGGAGCTCCGGCTTCTGCGCGTGGACGAGCCGCTCGAAGAAGCCCGGCTCGCGCTCCCGCATCCTCGCCGCCCAGGCGCGGTTCGCCTCGAAGCACGACTGCAAGGTCTTCACCCGTTCTCCTCCTCCGGAGGGCGACCCCTCCCACGCGCGACGCGGGGGAGAGGTCGCCGCTGGGTTCACGCCGCGGATGGGCTCCGCGAGAGCGATCGCGCGAGCCACAGCAGCTCGAGCATCGTGGCCCGCTCCCGCTGCAGGGTACGCCCGACCGCGCGTCCGGCGCGATGTGCTGCGGCGCCGATCGCGGTGTACGCGTCCGAGTCGAGGGCGGTCGCGCGCACCGTGCGCGCCCCGCGCAGCCGGACTTCCACCCGGCAGGACTTGTCCTCGCCGCCCCTCGGCCCGTTCAGATCCCCGACCACGACCCGCACCCCGGCGATGCGCTGCTCGTACCGGTCGAGCGCGAACGAGAGCCGCCGCTCGATCGCGTCGCGCAGGCCGGGGGTGATGGAGAAACCACGCGTCCTCACGTCGATGTGCACGTCGTCACCTCCGTTCCCCTCCGAGCTCCGGTCTAGCGCCGTCGCGTCCCCGCGAAAATGACGTTATCTCGCCGCGTCGCCTCGGGTCCTTGAATGTGTCGCCGGGCTGCTCAGTTCTTGAGCGATCTGCGCGACCTGAAGAGATCCCCGTTGGGCAGGAGGCGGGTCGCGGGCGTGTTCCCCCGTTAAAGCGTGGGCATGGAGCGAACCCTGACGTCCGGCCCGGAACTTGCGGAAGGATCGAGCACGATGATCGGGTTCGCCCGCCTGCAGCCCCCCCTGGTGCCCCGGTCGGCCGGAGCGGTGCCGTCCGTGCACAGCGGCGTGCGCTGGCCGAGCGAGGACCTGCTCCCCGTCGTCTTCCACCTGATCGCCGTGGCGGCGCTGGCGGCGACCGGCTACCCCGCCGGCAGGATCGTGATCCTGGCCCTCGCCGCGGCGGTCCAGAAGGCTCACTACCTCACCTGGCGCAAGCGCGACATCAAGCTCTGCGTGAACGCCGACATCGACCAGCTCGCCTGGATCGTCGTCGCCGCCCAGGCCTGCTTCTTCCTCACCATGGGCGTGGCGGTGACCGTCACCGGCGGGATCCGCAGCCCGCTGCTCCTCACGATCATGGGGGCGTACGTCGCGGCCGTGGCGGCGGTCGGCGACCGCCGCCAGACGCGCCTGTTGCTCGGCGCGACCGCCCTCGAGGTGGGCGTCATCGCGCTCCTTCCGCGCTCCATCACCGGGCCGGAGGTCGCGGGTCCGGCCCACACCTTCCTCACGCTGGTGAGCGTCCTGGGCGTCGGCCTCCTGCTCGCGCCGGTCCACGCGCGGGCCCGCAAGCGACGCGACGCGTTCGCGCGGGCGCGCAAGGAGATGGCGGCCGACGCGCTCGCCCGCGCCCAGAGCCTCGAGCAGATCGGCTCGAAGGTGGCGCACGAGCTCAAGAACCCGCTCACCGGCGTGAAGGCGCTCGTCCAGCTCGGGCTGCGGAACCCGGCCGAGGCGCCGTCGCACGAGCGGCTGGAGGTGGTGGAGCGCGAGGTCACGCGGATGCAGGAGATCCTCCACAACTACCTGTCGTTCACGCGCCCGCTCCAGGCGGTCACGCCGCGGCGGGTGGAGCTCGGTCCGCTCGTCTCGGACGCGCTGGTCGTGCTCTCGGCGCGCGCCGACGAGGCGCGCGTGCGGCTGTACGCGCAGGGCGACGCGACGCTCGAGGCCGACCCGCGCCGGATCAAGGAGGCGCTCCTCAACCTCGTGGCGAACGCGATCGAGGCCACGCCGCCGGGCGGCGAGGTGGTGGTGGAGGTCCGGCCGGCGGGAGACGAGGCAGAGATCGTGATCCGCGACAACGGCCGGGGGATGCCGCCCGAAACGCTGAAGCACATCGGGACGCCGTTCTTCACCACGCGCGAGGACGGCACCGGCCTCGGCGTCGTGCTCGCCCGCTCGGTGATCGCGCAGCACGGAGGGTCGATGCGGTACGAGAGCGAGCCGGGCAAGGGAACCCGCGTCAAGGTCACCCTCCCGCGCGTGTCCACGGGGGCGTGCGATGCCGCGTGTCCTACTCGTCGATGACGAGCCGTCGGTGCGCGTCGCGCTGAGGGAGCTCGTCCAGGGACGCGGGTGGGAGCCGCTCGTCGCCCGCTCCGGCGCCGAGGCGCTCGAGCTCGTCGATCGCGCCGACGCGGTGGTGACCGACTTCTCCATGCCCGAGATGGACGGGATGGACCTCCTGCGCGCCGTCCGCGAGCGCGACGAGAGCCTCCCCGTGATCCTGCTCACGGCGCACGGCTCGGAGCGGCTCGCGGTGCGCGCCATCAAGGCGGGCGCGTACGAGTACGTCACGAAGCCGTTCGACGTGGACGAGATGCTCGTCGCGCTGGAGCGCGCCGTCGAGGCCCGCGGGCTGCGCCAGCGCAACCGCCAGCTCACCGCGGAGCACGCCATCGGGCGGCGCGTCGTCTGCGAGTCGGCGGAGATGCGGCACCTCCTCGACGCGACGTCGCGGGTGGCGGCGAAGGAGATCACCGTCCTCGTGCGTGGCGAGACCGGCACGGGCAAGGAGCTCATCGGATCGCTGCTGCACGCCCAGAGCCGGCGCGCGGACGGCCCTCTGGTCCGCTTCAACTGCAGCGCGATCCCGGCGGAGCTGGCTGAGGCGGAGCTCTTCGGCCACACGCGCGGCGCGTTCACCGGCGCCAACCAGGCCCGCCCCGGGTTCTTCGCCGAGGCGAACGGCGGCACGCTCGTCCTCGACGAGGTGGGCGAGCTCCCCCTCGCGATCCAGGCGAAGCTCCTGCGCGCCCTGCAGGACGGCGAGATCCAGCCGGTCGGCTCCGGGCGGGTCGAGAAGGTGGACGTGCGCATCGTCGCGTGCACGAACCGCGACCTCGCCGCCGAGGTCCGCGCCGGCCACTTCCGCGAGGACCTCTACTATCGGCTTGCCGTCGTCGAGCTCGTGGTCCCCCCGCTGCGCGATCGCCGGGAGGACATCCCGGCGCTCGCGCACGAGTTCGCGCACCGCTACGCGGAGCGCTTCGGGGCCGAGGAGGTCCGCCTCGCCCCCGCGCTCGTGGAGCGCCTGCGGGCCGCCGACTGGCCGGGGAACGTGCGCCAGCTCGAGAACGTGGTCGCGCGCATGGTGGCCCTGAGCGGCGGCGGCGAGCTCGAGCCGAGCGCGTTCACCGCGACCGTCTCGGCGGAGCCCGTCACGCCTCGGGACGGCGGCGTCCCCGCGGGCGACGGCGACGACGGCGATCCCGAGGGCGCCCGGACCCTGCGGGAGCAGCTCGACGCGCTGGAGCGCAACGTGATCGCCCGGACGATGACCGCCGTCCGCGGCAACCAGTCGGAGGCTGCTCGCCGGCTGGGCATCAGCCGCAACACGCTCACCGAGCGCCTCCGCCGCTACGAGATCGCCGCGGACTTCGGCGCCGGCGGCGCGGCCTGACGCCGCACCGCTCGCTCGAGCCGAGCCCGTCGCGAGCGGCGCGACGGCGTCGCCGGGGCGGGTGCTCAGGAAAGGAGCGATCTGCGCATCCGCCGCCGCTCGCGCCGGCGCCGCCGGCGCGAAGCTCGCAGCGCCGACGCGCCGCAGGGCGCAATGCCGATCGGTTAGCGGCCAAGCGATGGGACTGAATGGGGATTTCCGGCCGGGCTTGTAGCGGCCGGCCAGGGGATCATCATGCGGGATCGCCAGGAGGCGATCCCGCGTGTCCCGACCCAAGC
>NZ_JALCYX010000070.1:0-22063 GCF_022690695.1 Anaeromyxobacter sp. SG17 | reverse complement strand
CGGGGCGGGGCTGGGCCGCGCCGCGCGCCGGGGCGGCGCGGCTCGGGGCAGGGCGTGCGCGGGGGGGCGCCGGGTCGTCTGCCCTCGAGGGGGCGGGCGCGGAGAGCAGTCCGGCGACGAGCACTGCGATGAGGGAGCGCATGGGCACCTCGCCTCCCAGGGTAGCAACGGGGGTGCCACGGGGAGGCGGAGCAGCGCTCGCCGGGGGCCCGCGGATCGACGTGTTCTGGAGGGTCGCGCCGGGCCGCGCGGACGCGAGGTGACGCTGCCGCGGCACGGCGTGAATCCGGCGCCCGCACCGCCTCGGGAGGGCTCCGCGCGTCACGCGTCAAGACGTCCTTGACGCCGCCCGCGCCGTCGCGCTAATGACTGCGCTCCCTCGCGGTCACCAGGGCCGCGGGGGGCGAGAGGTGCAGCCGGTCAGGTTCTTCGAGACGCTGCGAGATCGGGTCGTCCTCCGCTCGCAGATCGGGAAGCGGAAGCTGGATCGCTCCGCTACCCGTCGAGCGCTGGACCAGGCCTCTCGGGAGCTCGGCGAGCGCTTCGCGGTGCTCGTCCGGATGGGTCGGGCGGAGGTCCCCGGCGAGCTCACGGTGTTCCTGGACGCGGTGCGACTCCTCGAGGAGAAGCTCGCGGGGCAGGAGAAGGAGATCGCGGAGCTCGAGGCCGAGTTCCCGCGACGAAAATAGAAGACCTTTGGGCCCGTGGCGCAGCTGGGAGCGCGTCTGAATGGCATTCAGAAGGTCACCGGTTCGATCCCGGTCGGGTCCACCAACTCCCTGAAGTGAGACGGGCCGTCAGGACATCCTGACGGCCCGTCGCTTTTTCCGCGTCGCTCAGGCCAGCTCGAGCGCTTGCGCCAGGTCGTCCACGAGGTCGGCCGGATCCTCCAGCCCGACCGAGAGGCGGATCATGGCGGGGCCGAAGCCGGCCTGGAGCTTCTGCTCCGGCGTCATGTCGGCGTGCGTCATCGACCAGGGATGCTCGATGAGCGTCTCGATCCCTCCGAGGCTCACCGCGAGCCGCATGTGCCGGACGGCGTCGAGCACGCGGTAGGCCTCGGCCTCGCCGCCGTGGACGTCGAAGCTGACCACGCTGCCGGCGCCGCTGCACTGCTGCTTCCAGAGCGCCACCTGGCGCGCGCCCATCTCCTCGAGGCCCGGGTAGTAGACCCGCTTCACCTGGGGGTGGCCCCGCAGCAGCTCCACCAGCCGCCGGGTGTTGGCCTGCTGCTGCTCCATGCGCAGCTGGAGCGTGCCGAGCGAGCGGGTGATGAGCCAGGCGGTGTCCGGATCGGACATCGATCCCATGATGGTCCGCGTGGCCCGCACGGCGTTGATGACGTCGGCGCTCCCCATGGCCAGGCCGGCCACGAGATCCGAGTGGCCGCCGAAGAACTTGGTGGCCGAGTAGAGCACCACGTCGGCGCCCAGCCCGAGCGGCTGCGAGAAGATCGGCCCGAGGAACGTGTTGTCGATGAGCACCTTCACCTTACGTCCGCCCGTGGAGCAGCGGTCCGCCACGCGCCGCGCCGCGGGCACGTCGCAGAGCTCCATGGTCGGGTTGGCGGGCGACTCGAGGTAGATGACCCGGGTGCTCGGGTGAGACTCCGCCACCGCCGCCAGCTCGGCCTCGGTCGCGCCGGCCGGGAACGGCACGGTCCGGATGCCGAACTCCGGGAGCAGCTTGCGGAAGAGGTACTCCGTGCCGCCGTAGATCGGGTCGGAGAAGAGGAGGGTGTCTCCGGGGCGGAGCAGCGTGAGGCAGGTCGAGGAGATGGCTCCCATCCCCGAGGAGAAGAGCGCGGCCGACTCGGCGCCGTCCCACGCCGTGACCCGGTCCTCGAGGATCTCGCTGTTGGGGTTGTTGACCCGCGTGTAGATGAGCGCCGGGCTCTCGCCCTGCTCCCGCTGGCGCAGGCCGTAGGCGAGCTCGAAGGCTCGCTTGCCCTCGACCGCCTTCTTGAAGATGAACGTCGAGGTGCGGAAGAGCGGCGGCACCGCGGCGCCCTCGGAGCGCTGCGGCTCGTAGCCCTTCTCGAAGATCAGCGTCTGCGGCGACGGCGAGCGGCGTGCGGGCATGGTCGGGTTCTCCCGGGCGGGCATCCTCCGATGGGCTGCCCCGCGGCGATAGAGCCCCGTTACGGGCCGTGGAGGCGCACGCGTGGTCGAGCGACCTCGCTCCCGCGGGCTCGTCCCTGGCGGGCGCAGGCGTGCCGGAAAGGCGGCTCTGGCCGAGCCGGTGCCGGCCCTTCCCACGACGCCGCGCGGCATCCCCGCGCCGCAGCGCGCCACGCCCTAGGCGCCGGGCGTGACGGTGCGCGGTGCGCCCGCTTCCGCCCGGACGGCGGGACGGGCGAGGGAGATCGGCTCGTCCGGCGGCTCGGCGGAACGCGGGACGGTCTTCCTCGGCCGCCGCGCCGCGGCGCCCCCGACGAACGGCGCGAACAGGCGGAGGAGCCGCTCGCCGTTCCGCGCGAGCGTGAACTCGCGGAGCACCGCGCGGCGCCCGGCGAGCCCCAGCTTGCGCGCGAGGGTCGGGTCCCCGACGAGCCGCTCGATCGCGTCCGCGAGCGCCGCGGCGTCGCCCGGCTCGACCACGAGGCCCGTCTTCCCGTCGCGGACGAGCTCGGGGATGCCGGAGACCCGCGTCGAGACGACGGGGCAGCCAGCGGCCATCGCCTCCATGAGCGCCACCGGGATCCCGTCCATCATCCCGGCCGCGGTGACGACGCTCGGGTGCACGAGCACGTCCGCCGAGGCGAGGAGCGCGCGCACCTGGTCCTGCGGCTGCCCGCCGAGGAGCTCGACCTCCCCGAGCTTCAGCGCCGCGATCTGCCTCTCGAGGGCGGCGCGCTCGGGCCCGTCGCCGACGAGGACGCAGCGGAAGGCGACGCGGCGCTCGCGGAGGAGCGCGCACGCGTCCACGAGGTGCCGGTGGCCCTTGTAGTCGCGCAGGCCCGCGACGCAGGCGATGACGGCCGGCCCCCGGCGCGCGGGCTGCGCGCGCGGCTGGAAGCGGGCGGGATCGACGCCGCAGCGCACGACGGAGGTCTTGGCGGCGGCCTCCTCGCCGTACAGCTCGCGCAGGAGCGCGCGGTTGTACTCGGAGATCGTGACGACGAAGCGCGCCTCCCGGACCTTCTCCTCCAGCATCGCGCGGTCGAGGTAGAGGTCGTGCGCGTGGGCGGTGAAGCTGTAGCCCGTCCCGGTGAGCTCCTTCACGACGAGCGCCGCGAGCGCGGGGTGCGTCGCCCAGTGGGCGTGCACGTGCGCGTGGCCGCCCGCCTCGACCTCCCGCGCGATGAACGCCGCGCGCGGCACGACCACGAGGGCGCGGGCGAGGAAGCCCGGCGAGCGCAGGTTGCCGCGGATCGCGCGCGCCCAGGCGCGCAGGTAGGCGCGGGGCTTCCGGCGCAGCCAGTGGAGCTGCGCCGCCGCGACCTCACGCGAGAGGCCGCGGTGGTAGCGCGTGTGCGCGAGCATCTCGTCCGCGCCGGGGTGCATGGGCCCGGGCGCGGCGCCGAGGAGCGGGTAGACGTCGATCTCGAGCCCCCGGCGGCGGAGCTCGAGCATCTCGTGCAGGATGAAGGTCTCGGTCGGCGCCGGGAACCAGGACATCAGGTACGCGACGCGCCCGCGGCGCCGCGGCTTCGGCTCGGTGTGGGGCATCCGCTCTCTCATCCCCCGGCGGCGGCCGGATCCCGGCGGAGCCGCGAGTAGACCTCCAGGAAGACCTCCGCGACGTGGTCGAGCCCGTAGCGGGCGGCGACCTCCTCGCGGGCGGCGCGCGCGCGCTCCTGCGCCGCCGGATCGCGGAGCGCCTCCACGAGCGCGTCCGCGAGCGCGCCGGGACGCTCCGGCGGCACGAGCCGCCCGGTCACCCCGTCGCGCAGCACCTCCGCGGACCCGCCCACCGCGGTGGCCACGACCGGAACGGCGCACGCCATCGCCTCGAGGAGCGCGACCGGCATCCCCTCCGTGCGCGAGGGCAGCACCGCCGCGTCGGCGGCGCGGAGGAAAGGCGCGACGTCGGCGACAGGGCCCGGGAGCGCGAGCGAGGTCTCCACCCCCTCGCGCCGCGCGAGCTCCTCGAGGCGCGCGCGCTCGGCGCCGTCGCCCAGCATCCAGAGCCGCGCCTCGGGCAGCCGCGCGACGACCCGCGGCCAGGCCCGGGCGAGCACGTCCACGCCCTTCTCCGGGGAGAGCCGGCCGGCGTACACGACGAGCGGTCCAGCGGGGAGCCCGAGCGCGCGGCGCAGCGCGGCGCGCTCCTCCGCCGCGGCGGGCCGGAAGCGCTCGAGGTCCACGCCGTTCGGGATCGAGAGGATGCGCTCGGGCGGCACGCCGGCCGCGCGGAGCTCCGCGTGGATCGGGCCGCTGATCGCCACGAAGGCGTCGGCGCGCGCGACGGTCGCGCGGAGCCGCAGCCGGCCGAGCGCGGTCGCGGAGAGGACGCCCACGTCGCCGATGGCCCCGCACGCGTGGGGGTTCAGGAGGATGGGCGTACCGGTGAGCGCCGCGAGGAGGAGCGCGGCGGAGGAGGGCGAGAGGAGCTGGTGCGCGTGGACGACGTCGACGCGCGGCCGCAGCGAGGCGACGCGGCGCGCCGCGGCGACCACGTAGGCCAGGGTCGCGAGCGGCCCCGGCGCTCCCGGAGGCGCCCCGACGCGGTGGACGTGCAGGCGGCCCTCCACGGCGTGCGCCGGGCAACCGGGCGAGCGCCGCGTGACGACGTGGACCTCGGCGCCCCTCGCGGCGAGCGCCCGCGCGAGGGAGAAGGTGTGGCTCTGGATGCCGCCGACGGACGGAGGGTAAAGGCTCGTCAGGATCGCGACGCGCGGCGCCGGCCGCGGCGCTGCGGTCGCGCTCGACGGGGCCTCCCCCTCCAGGGATGCGTAGACTTCTCCACGGAGCATGTGTCTGCCGACATGAACGCTCGGCTGCTGACGCCGCGAAAGGAAGGACCATCTTCGGGAAGGGCAGGCCGTGGATCGCGTGCCGAGAATTCATCCGTGAGGGGGACCGCCGTTGCGAATCGCTGAGATCATCAACTCGTTCGACATCGGCGGCGGCGAGGTGCAGCTGCTCGAGCTGGTGCGGGGCCTCATGAAGAGGCATCGCCTCTCGGTGCACGCCCTCGAGCTCCGCGGACCGCTCCTCCCGCGAGTGCAGGGGCTCGGCCTCACGCCGGAGGGGCATCCGCTCGGCGGCTCGCTCGCGAGCCGCAGGGCCCTCCGGGCGGTCGGAGAGCTCGCGCGGGCGTTCCGGCGCGACGGGGTGCAGGTCGTCCACGCCCACGACTTCTACTCGGCGTTCGTCGCGGTGCCCGCGGCGCGGCTCGCCGGCGCGGGCGTGATCGTCGGCCGGCTCGACCTGGGCCACCTCCAGAGCCCCGCGCAGCGCGCGGTCCTCGCGGGGCTGTCGCACGCGGCCGACGCGGTGATCGTGAACTGCGGCGCGATCTTCGACCTCGTGATCGGCGACGAGCGCGTGCCGCCCGACCGCGTCTCGCTCGTCCGGAACGGGATCGACCTCGACGCGTTCGACGCGGCGCGCGCCGCGCGGCTCGCGCTGCCCTTGCCGGACGTGCGCGGCCGCCCGGTCGCCGTGATCGTCGCGAACATGCGCCACGAGGTGAAGCGGCAGGAGGACTTCCTCGAGGCGCTCGCCATCGCGCGCCGCGAGCGCCCGGACCTGGCCGCGTTCCTCGTGGGCGAGGGCGACCGCGTGGACGGGCTCATGACGCTCGCGTCGCGGCTCGGGCTCGACGGTCACGCCTTCTTCCTCGGCCGGCGCCCCGACGTCCCGGCCGTGCTCGCCCGCGCGACCCTCGGCGTCCTGTCGTCCGCGCAGGAGGGGCTCTCGAACGCGGTGATCGAGGGGATGGCGGCGGGGCTGCCGATGGTGGTCACCGACGCCGGCGGGAACGCGGAGCTCGTCCGGCACGGCGAGCGCGGGCTCGTGGTGCCGGTGGGTGCGCCCGCGGCGCTCGCGGCGTCGATGCTGCAGGTGCTCGCGGAGCCCGCCCGTGCCAGCGCGTTCGGCGAGGCGGGGCGGCGGTTCGTGGAGGAGGCGCTGTCCGTGGAGCGGATGGTGGCCGAGCACGAGCGGCTCTACCGGCGTGTCGCGGCCGAGCGGCCCGGCCTGGCGCGCTCCGTCGCGCGCGCGGGCGGCGGCGCGCGTCAGGTCGCGACGGGCGGCCTGGGAATCCTGCGGCACCGCGCCGTGACGCGCGCGCAGGCCGGCGAGCGCTCCGCGGGCCAGGCCGGCTGACGCCGCCCGACCCTCCCGCGAGGGGCGGACTCGAGCGCGTCAGGCGGTGGGGCCGACGCCGGGCGCGGCCAGCGCTCTCTCCACGTCGCGCCGCGAGTAGCCCTCGGGCCTGTCCGACGGCGGGTGGGAGAGGAAGCTCGCCACGATCTTCCCGAGGTAGATCTCGAGCGGCTCGTGGCGGAAGCCGAGCTCGTTCCAGGCGCGGCTCGGGTCGACGAACGACATCCAGCGGCCGCTGAAGGGCGAGACCCGCAGCGGGTCGAGGCCGGCGGCCCGGATTCGCTCCGACGGGATCGCGACCACGTCCGCGGCGCTGCCGAGGTGGTGGCGGAGGAGCGCCATGAGCTCGGCGAGCGTGGGCGTCTCCTGCTGCGCCACGTTGTAGGCCTTCCCGAAGGTCTCCTTGCGGCCGAGGAGCTCCACGAGGAAGCGCGCCACCTCGCCGCCGTAGACGTGGCGGACGCGGTGCTCGCCGCCGTCGGGCAGGATGACCGGGCCGCCGTCCACGAGCCGCCACAGGTACGACTCCATCCGGCGGTGGTAGTCGCGCTCGCCGTTCACCATCGGGATGCGCACGCGCGTCGCGGGGAACGCGCTCGCCGCGACGAGCGCGTCCTCGCAGGCGCGCTTGCCGAGGCCGTAGTCCCAGTCGGCGAGGTCGGCCGGGTCCGCCGGGCGCGCCATCACCGGCCCGTCGTAGTCCTCCTCGCGCGCGGGCGCGGGCGCCCCCTCGCGCACGAGGTAGACCTGGCCCGTCGAGACCATGACGTAGTGGCCGCAGTCGCGGAACAGCTCCGTCGCGCGCCGGCCGTCTTCGCCGGTGAACGCGGCGAGATCCACGACCGCGTCGAAGCGGCGGCCCTGGAGGAGGCGGCCGAGATCGCGCGAGGTGCGGTCCGCGACGATCCGGTCCACGCGCCCGCCGAACGGATCCGCCAGGCGGCCGCGGTTGAGGAGGGTGACCTGATGGCCCGCCGCGAGGAGGCGGAAGCCGAGGAGCCAGCCGACGAACCGGTTGCCGCCGATGACGAGGACGTCCACGCTTCAGTCCCTCCGCGCCCGTACCTGCCCCCGCCCGCGGGCTCGCGTCAAGGAAACTGCGCGTCCGAGGAGCGCCCCCGGCCGTCGCGGAGGCGCCCGCGATCGGGCAGACTCGGGGTCATGACCCCCGAAGAGTTCCGCAAGCTCGGCCACGCGCTCGTCGACTGGGTCGCCGACTACCGCGAACGGCTGCCGTCCCTGCCCGTCATGAGCCCCGTCGCGCCCGGCGCCATCCGCGCGCGCTTCCCGGCGGAGCCGCCCGCGGAAGGTGGCCGGCTGGCCGAGGCGATCGCCGCGCTCGACGACGCCATCCTCCCCGGCATCACTCACTGGAATCACCCCGCCTTCTTCGCCTACTTCCCCTCGAACACGAGCCTCGCCTCCGTCCTCGGCGATCTCGTCGCGGCCGGCCTCGGCGCGCAGGGGATGAGCTGGCAGACCTCTCCCGCGGCGACCGAGGTGGAGGAGGTCGTGATGGGCTGGATCCGCCGGATGATCGGGCTCCCGCCCGAGCTCGTCGGCGTCGTGCAGGACACCGCCTCCACCTCCACGTTCACGGCGCTCCTCTGCGCCCGGGAGCGGGCGAGCGGCTTCTCGCAGAACGGGGCGGGCCTCCAGGCGGGAGCGGCGCCGCTCGTCGTCTACGCCTCGGACCAGGCGCACAGCTCGATCGAGAAGGCGGCGCTGCTCGCCGGCTTCGGCAAGGCGCACCTGCGGCTCGTCGGGACGGACGACGCGCACGCGCTCCGGCTCGATCTCCTCGAGCGCGCCATCGCGGAGGACCTCGCGAGGGGGCACAGGCCGTGCGCCCTCGTGGCCGCGACCGGCACGACGGCCACGACCGCGCTCGACCCGGTGGCCGGCATGGCCGAGCTCGCCGAGCGCCACGGGATGTGGCTGCACGTGGACGCCGCGCTCGCGGGCACGGCGATGGTGCTGCCGGAGTGCCGCTGGATGTGGGCGGGCGTGGAGCGCGCGGACTCGATCGTGTTCAACCCGCACAAGTGGATGGGGATCGGCTTCGACTTCAGCGCCTACTTCGTGCGCGACCCGCAGCACCTCGTGCGCGTCATGAGCACGAACCCGTCGTACCTCCGGACCGCGCACGACGCGGTGGTGAACAACTTCCGCGACTGGGGCATCCCGCTCGGCCGCCGGTTCCGCGCGCTCAAGGGCTGGTTCCACCTCGTGGACGAGGGCGTCATCGCGATGCAGGCCCGCATCCGCCGCGACCTCGCGAACGCGCAGTGGCTGAAGGAGCAGGTGGACGCCACGACCGGCTGGGAGCGGCTCGCGCCCGTGCCGCTCCAGACCCTGTGCCTGCGCCACGTCCCCGGAGGCGCCCTGGACGAGCGGGCGCTCGCCGAGCACAACCTGGGGATCGCGCGGCGGGTGAACGACGGTGGCCGCGCGTACGTGACGCCGAGCGTGCTCAAGGGAAAGCAGATGATCCGCGTGTCGATCGGCGCGACCGGCACGGAGCGCGCCGACGTCGAGCGGGTGTGGGCGGAGCTGAGGGAGGCGGCGGGGAGGCGCTGAGGGCGAGCCGACCGGCGGCAGCGAGGGCCGAGCGCAAACTCGACCCCGACCCCGACCCCGACCACCTCTCCCGGTTGCCCGCCGCCCCGCTCCGTCGCATAACTCCGCGCGATGAAGACCCCCGCGGGCGAGCTCCTCCTCCTGGTGCCCACCACGAGCTACCGGCTCGACGACTTCCAGGCCGCCGCGCGCCGGCTGGGCGTGCCGCTCGTCGTCGGAAGCGATCTGTGCCACCGGATCGAGGACGCCTTCGGCGCCCAGCCGGATCTCATCCCGCTCGATTACCGCCGGCCGGAGCGGGCGGCCGAGCAGATCGTCGAGGCGGCGGCGCGGCGGCCGATCCGCGGGATCGTGCCGGCGAGCGATCCCACCGCCGTCATCGCCGCGCTGGCGGCGGAGCGGCTCGGGCTGCCCCACAACCCGCCGGAGGCCGCGCGGCGGGCGGCGAACAAGCACGCGATGCGAGCGGCGCTCAGGGCGGCGGGCGTACCCGTGCCGGAGTTCGCCCTGCACGACCTCGACGGTGATCCGGAGGCGGCGGCGCGGTCGAGCCCGTACCCGTGCGTCCTGAAGCCGCTCATCTTCTCGGCGAGTCGCGGGGTCATCCGCGCCGACGATGCGGCCGGGTTCGTGGCGGCCTGGCGGCGGATCGCACGGCTCCTGCGCGACACGAAGGCGGAGCGGCGCCCGCGCGGCGAGGACGAGGCGCACGAGGTGCTCGTGGAGGCGTTCGTCCCCGGCGCGGAGGTCGCGCTCGAGGGGCTCCTGCGCGGCGGGACGCTCGAGGTGCTCGCGCTCTTCGACAAGCCGGATCCGCTCGACGGCCCGTACTTCGAGGAGACCCTGTACGTCACGCCGTCGCGTCACCCGGCCGCGCTCCAGCGCGAGGTGGAGCGGGTCGTCGCGGACGGAGCGCGGGCGCTCGGGCTCCGCGAGGGCCCGGTGCACGCGGAGCTGCGGCTCTCCCCGGCCGGCCCGGTGGTCCTCGAGATCGCGGCGCGCTCGATCGGCGGGCTCTGCTCGCGCACGCTCCGCTTCGGGGCCGGGTTGACGCTCGAGGAGGTCCTCGTCGCCCACGCGGTGGGGCTGCCGCTCCAGTCGATCCGACGAGAGCAGCGCGCCTCGGGCGTGATGATGATCCCCATCCCCCGGCGCGGGATCCTCCACGCCGTGCATGGCGTGGAGGCGGCGCGGGCGGTGCCGGACGTCGTCGACCTCGTCGTGACGGCCGAGGTGGGGCGCGAGGTGGTGCCGTTGCCCGAGGGCGAGGCGTACCTGGGCTTCCTCTTCGCCAAGGCCGAGTCGCCGGCCGCGGTGGAGGCGGCGCTGCGCGAGGGGCATCGCCGGCTGGAGCTCGACATCCGCGCGCCCCTGCCGACCGTCTGAGCGCCCGGCGGTCCGTGCGCCCCGACGGGGCGCCGGGGACATCACGGATTCCTCTGCACGGCAGCCATCATATCCTCGACGGTGCGTGGGACCCGGGGGACGGCTCGAGCAGAGGACGCGGGAACTGCTCGCCGCGGACGACGTGCGGGGCGCCGCCACCGAGGTCCTGCGCGAGCTGGGGCCGCACGTCCTGCGCTATCTCCGATCGATCATCCGGGACGAGGACGACGCGCGCGACGCGTTCTCGGTGTTCGCCGAGGACCTCTGGCGCGGGCTCCCGGAGTTTCGCTTCGAGGCCCCCCTGCGAAGCTGGTGTTACCGGGTGGCCTGGCACGCCGCCCTCCGCGTCCGGAACGACAGCTACCGGCGGCACGGCCGGCGGCTCGAGACGGGGGAGGCCTCGGCGCTCGCCGCCGAGCTCCACACGACGGAGCCCCGCCTCGAGGGACAGCTCCGCTCGCTCGAGGCGCTCCGCGAGGCGCTCTCCCCCGAGGAGCAGTCGCTCCTCGTGCTGCGGGTGGATCAGCAGCTCCCGTGGGAGGAGGTGTCTCTCGTGCAGCTGGGAGACGCCGACCCGAGGAGCGTCGCGACGCTCCGGAAGAAGTTCGAGCGGCTGAAGGAGCGGCTCGCGCGGCTCGCGCGGGCGCGGGGCCTCATCGACTGACGACGACCACCGGCCGACGACGACTACCCCGCCTCAGCCGACGACGAACACGGTGCAGGAGCGGGCGCCGTGCGCGCCGATGACGAGCGCCTGCTCGATGTCGGCGGTCTTCGACGGGCCGGCGATGAAGAGGCCGTAGCCGCGCGGCAGCGCCGCCACCCGCGCGCAGGCCTCGTGCATGTCGTTCACGATCTCCGAGGCGGGGACGACGAGCGCGAGGTGCTGCGTCACCACGAACACGGCGCGGTCGTGGAGCGACGCGCCGGACACCCACACCGCGCCGTTCTCGGCCACCCCGAAGACGCCCGGCAGCACCGCCAGGTCGATGCCCTCGAGCTCGTGGGGATCGCCGAGCGCGTCGAGCGCCACGTTCCCCGGACCGGCGTCCGTCACTGCCGAGGCGACGCGCTTCGCGCCGAGCCGCTCCGCGAGCGCCGCCACCTCCGCGGCGAGCGCCGCGCCGGTCGCGACCCGCACCGCGGCGCCGGCGACGGCGACGACCGCGGCCTCGAACTGCGCGCGCCGGTCGGCGAAGGGGGCGGCGAGGCCCCCCGTCTCCGCGCGCTCCGCCGGCGGCGGCGCCGCCGCGCGCAGCCTCTGCAGGATCTCTTCCCGGCTAGACACGCGGCCTCCGCTCCTTCCGGTAGAGCTCCCGGAAGCTCTGCGCCGGCATCGGCGGCAGCTCGCGCTGTCGTCCCCAGACGTTCCAGCGGGCGTAGAGGACGCCGCGCGGCAGGTGTCGCCCGAGGAAGCGCGCCACCGCGCCGGCGACGAGGTAGGCCAGCTTCGTGCGCAGCACGAACGCGGCGAGCCGCATGCCGAGCCGCTTCGAGGCGGGCTGTGCGCCGCGCTCGGCGAGATCGCGGCGGCTCCCGAGGATCTGCTCGTGGAGCGGGATCTTCACCGGGCACACGTCGTCGCACGAGCCGCAGAGGCTGGAGGCGAAGGGGAGCGACGCATGGGCGTCGCCGCCGCGCGCGCTCGCGAGGACGATCCCGATGGGCCCGGGGATCGTGTACGTGTAGCTGTAGCCACCGCTCCGCCGGTACACGGGGCAGGTGTTCATGCACGCGGCGCAGCGGATGCAGTGGAGCGCGCGGCGGTACTGCTCCCTGGCGAGGAGCGCGCTCCGCCCGTTGTCGACGACCACGACGTGCAGCTCGCCGCCGCGCATCGGGCCGAGGAAATGGGTGGTGTAGGTGGTGCAGGGCTGACCGGTCGCGGACCGCGCGAGGAGCCGCAGGAACACGGCCAGGTCCTCGAGCCGCGGGATGACCTTCTCCACGCCCATGCACGCGATGTGGAGGGGCGGGAGCGAGGTGCCCATGTCGGCGTTGCCCTCGTTCGTGCAGACGACGATCCCGCCCGTCTCGGCCACCGCGAAGTTCACGCCGGTGAGCCCCGCCTGCGCCGCCATGAACCGCTGGCGCAGGTGGCCGCGGGCGGCCTCGGTGAGGCGGGTCGGGTCGGCGAGCCCCGCGGGCGTGCCGATCTTCTCGTGGAACAGCTCCCCGATCTCCTCCTTCTTCTTGTGGATCGCCGGCATCACGATGTGCGACGGCGGCTCCTTCGCGAGCTGCACGATGCGCTCGCCGAGATCCGTGTCCGTCACCTCGATCCCGCGGGCCTCGAGGTACGGGTTCAGGTGGCACTCCTCGGTGAGCATCGACTTCGACTTCACGAGGCGGGTCACGCCGCGCTCGGCGAGGAGGCGGTGGACGATCGCGTTGTGCTCGTCGGCGTCGCGCGCCCAGTGGACGACCGCGCCCGCCGCCGTGGCGTTCCGCTCGAACTCCTCGAGGTAGTCGGCGAGCCTCGACTGGGTGTGCGCCTTGATGCGCGAGGCCACCTCGCGGAGCCGCTCCCACTCGGGCACGGCCGACGCGGCGCGGTCGCGCTTCGCCCGCACGAACCAGACCGCCTGGTCGTGCCAGTGGACGTGGGGTTCGTCCCGCAGGAAGGCGGCCGCGCGCTGCGCGTGGTCGGCCCCGCCCGACCGGAGCACCGGGAGCGAGTCGCTCATGGCATGGCCTCCGCGAGGACCTCGGCGACGTGCCGGAACGCGAGGGGCGCCTTCGCCCGCCGCGCGAGGCCATCCATGTGCATCAGGCAGGACACGTCGGTGCCGGTGACGATCTCGGCGCCCGCCCTCACGTGGTCGGCGATCCGGTCGCGCCCCATCATGCAGGAGACCGCCTCCTCGACGACGGCGAACGTGCCCCCGAACCCGCAGCACTCGTCGGCGCGCGCGAGCGGCACGAGCTCGATGCCCTCGAGCGAGGAGAGGAGGCTCGCGACCTTGCTGTAGCGCGCCTCCATCAGCTCGCTGGCGCTGCCGAGCCGGAGCTCACGCAGGCCGTGGCAGCTCTGGTGCAGCCCGACCTTGCGCGGGTACCGGCCGGCGATGCGCCCGAGCCCGAGCACGTCGGTGATGAACTCGCAGAGCTCGTAGGTCGCGCGCTTCACGGCCTCGAGCCCGGGCGCGCCGGGGACGAGCGCGTCGTAGTGGTTTCGCACCATCGACGCGCAGCTCCCGGACGGGCAGACGACGTGCTCGAACCCGCCGAACACCTCGAGGAAGCGGCGCGCGAGCGGCGCCGCGTCGGCGGCGAAGCCGGCGTTCGCCATGGGCTGGCCGCAGCAGGTCTGCTCCTCGGGGTAGACGACGTCCACCCCGAGCTTCTCGAGCACGCGCACGGTGGCGAGCCCGACCTGCGGGTAGAGCTGGTCGACGTAGCAGGGGATGAAGAGGGCGACCTTCACGTGGCCTCGGGCGGAGGGGCGGCGAGCGCCGCCCCTCGGCGGTGGGGGGTCACTTCGGCGGCGGCACCGGGATGACCCCGGGGAAGACGTAGGCCTGCAGCATCGCGATGATCCCGATGAACGCGGCGAGCGCGATCGAGTGCCACCAGACGGTGCGGAAGATCGGGCCGAGCGCGTGCGTCCGCTCCTTCGGGCTCTCGTAGCAGGCGGCGCACGCGACCATGATCGACTGCGCGTCGATCATCTTGCCCATCACGCCGCCCGTCGAGTTCGTCGCCACGATGAGGATCTCGTTCAGCTTCAGCTGCTGGGCGGTGATGCGCTGGAGGCTCCCGAAGAGCGCGTTCGAGGCGGTGTCCGAGCCGGTCAGGAAGACGCCGAGCCAGCCGAGGTAGGCGGCGAAGAACGGGTACATGAAGCCCGCCTTCGTGAACGCGAGCCCGAGGACCGCGTCGGTGCCCGAGTAGCGCGTGAGGTAGCCGAGCCCGAGCACCTGCCCGATGACGAGGACCGGGATCTTCATGCGGTGGAGGGTCCGGCTCGTGGCGTCCTTCCACTGGGCCGCGGTCATGCGGAGCGCGAGGCCGGAGAGGATGGCGGCGACGAACACGCCGGTGCCCGCGGCCGAGAGCCAGTTGATGGTGAACCGCGCGGCCTCGGGCTTGGCGTTCGGCAGGGCGACGGGGGGCATGCGCTGCACGAGGTTGTGGAGCGCGGGCATGTCCCAGCCCGGGAGCGAGAGCGTGCCGCTGAACTTGGACCCGAGGAGCGTCGTCGAGAACTTCGCGTCGGCGAGGAGGTTGTTGAGGAACGCCTTGAACGACGGCATGCCCCAGAGCGCGCACGCGGCGATGAGGATCGCCCACGGCAGCCACGCGTAGACGGTCTGACGGACCGTGTAGGGGTACTCCCACGAGTGGTCGGTCGTGTCGCGGCCGGCCGCCCCGACGCTCGCCGCGGCGGCGCGCGCGCGCGCCTCGCGCTCGGAGCGCAGGAGGAAGCGCGTCTTCGGGTGCCACACGAAGCGCAGGAAGAGCGCGGTGCAGACGACGGAGAAGACGCCGGAGACGACGTCGGTCATGAGGTGGAACGAGTTCGTGCCGGAGGCGAAGTACTGCATGATCGCGAACGAGGCGCCGGAGACGAGCGTCGCCGGCCAGACCTCGAAGGCCTCCTTCCACGTGCCGCCCTCCATCTTGACGAAGGTGACGACGAGCCAGAACGGGACGAGCAGCGACGCGAAGGGGAGCTGGTGGCCGGCCATCGCCGAGAGCGTCACCTGATCGAGGCCGCTCACCGCCGCGAGCGTGACGATCGGCGTGCCGATCGCGCCCCACGCCACGGGGGCGGTGTTCGCGAGGAGGTTCAGCACCGCGGACTGGAAGGGGGAGAAGCCGAGGCCGACCATGACGGCGCCCGCGATCGCGACCGGGGTGCCGAAGCCGGAGGTGCCCTCGATGATCGCGCCGAAGGAGAAGGCGATGAGGAGCACCTGGAGGCGGCGGTCGAACGAGATGTGGATGATCGACTCCTTCACGATCTCGAACTTCCCGGTGATCACGGTCATCGTGTAGAGGAACATCGCCGCGAGCACGATCCAGATGATCCCGAGGAAGCCCGAGAGCGACCCGTACGCGAACGCGGAGACGGCCGAGGTCACCGGCATGCCGAACGGGAGGCACGAGACGAGGAAGGCCGCGATGACGCCGTAGAGCGCGGCGTACGGCGCCGCGATGCCGAGGTGGCGCCGCCCGAGCTCGTCGCGGTGCGGGTGGAGCGCGATGAAGTACAGCAGGGTCAGGATGGGGATCGCCGCCACGAGCGTGGAGAGGAAGGCGTTCCCCAGCGGATTGTAGTTCTGGTGGTACATGCGGTTCCCTCCCGCGCGATGACTGCCTGGTGGGTGCAGACGAGGGCTGCTTGCAGCTCCGTGACGATCGAGGTGGCCGCCGCGAGGCCGCCGGGCGGCGTGGTGGAGGACGGGGTCACGAGGGCGTCTCCTCCGACGGCGCGGCGGCGGTGCCGAGGGGCCCGCGCGCCTCCGGGAGTCGGGCCGCGGACGGCGTGGACGCGCAGCGGTCGACGAGCACGGCGAGCGACCGGTAGGGGACGCCGGCGTGCGCGGAGAGGCCGATCTCGCAGGTGCGCGAGGACGAGTACCCGGCCCGGCACTCCGGGGGCAGCGCGGCGGGCAGCGCCGCGAGCGCGGACGCGTTCAGCTCCGGATGCGTGAAGCCGCGATCTCCCGCGAACCCGCAGCACCCCACGCCCGCGGGGACCACCACCCGCTCCGCGCACGCGGCGGCGACGCGGCGGTAGGTCTCCGAGAGCCCCGCCTTGACCGCGCTGCACGTGACGTGGAGCGCGACGGGCCCGGGCTCGCGCGCGAGCGAGAGGCGGGGGAGGAGGAAGCGATCGATGAACTCGACCGGGTCGAAGATGGCGAGCGATCCGGCGACGAGGTGCTTCATCCGGTAGGCGCAGGGGCTCGTGTCGAAGAGGATCGGGAGCTCGCCGCCCTCGCTCGCGGCCAGGAGCGCCGCCTCGAGCTCGCGGCCCTTCCGCTCCGCCTGGGCGGGGAAGCCCTTCGACTCGAAGGGCATGCCGCAGCAGAGGTCCTCCATCCGGTCCGGGAAGACCACGTCGCAGCGGGCCTTGGCGAGGAGCGAGGAGAGCGCGGCGTAGACCGGCGGGGCCTCGTCGCCGCGCGCGGGCCCCATGGTCCGGGCGACGCAGCTCGGGAAGTAGACGACGCGGAGGTCGGCGCCGGTCGCGGTGGGGGCGAGGCGCGGCCGGACGGGCCGCGGCATCGCGGTGCTCCAGAGCGGGAGCCTCCCCAGGCTCGCCCGCCGCGCCCCGCGCGCGAGGGCGCTCATCGCGGTGGTCCCGAGCACCGCGTGCGCCGCGTTCGCGACGCCGAGCGCCGCGCGCGCGACCGAGCCCACCACCGCGAAGTGCTCCGCGGCCGCGGTCGCCGCCGCGCCGTCCTCGGCGTGCCGCTGCGCCCGGAGCCACTTCGTGTGCGCGCCGGTGTCGATCGCGACGGGGCAGGCGGTGGCGCACAGGCCGTCGGTCGCGCAGGTCTCCTCGCCCATGTAGGCGTAGTCCGCCTCGAGGCGCCGCAGCCGCTCGGGGTCCTCGGCGGTGACGCGCAGCCGCGCGATCTCGCGCTGGACCACGATGCGCTGCCGCGGCGTCGTCGTGAGCTCGCGCGACGGGCAGCGCGGCTCGCAGAACCCGCACTCGATGCACCGGTCGATGATCGGGTGCGCGCGCGGCAGCGGCTTCAGCGCCTTCAGGTGGGCGCCCGGGTCGCCGTTGATGATCACGCCGGGGTTGAGGAGCGTCCCGGGGTCGAAGAGGGCCTTCACGCGCCGCATGAGCCCGTACGCCTTCGCGCCCCACTCGAGCTCGACGTACGGCGCGATGTTGCGGCCCGTCCCGTGCTCCGCCTTCAGCGAGCCGTCGTACTTCCTCGCGACCATCTGGCAGACGTCGTCCATGAAGCGCGCGTAGCGCGTCACCTCCTCGACGTCCCCGAAGTCGGGCGTGAAGACGAAGTGCAGGTTCCCGTCGAGGGCATGCCCGAAGATGATCGCGTCCCCGTAGCCGTGCTCCCCGAGCAGCCGCCGCAGGTCGAGCGTGCCCTCCGCCATGCGCGCGATCGGGAACGCCACGTCCTCGATCACGACGGTCGTGCCGACGCGCCGCGCCGCGCCGACCGCGGGGAAGAGGCCGCGCCGCACGTCCCAGAGCCGCTCGTACTCCGCCTTCACCGGCGTGAACCTCACCGGGTAGAGCGCCGGGACGGGCGCCATCCGCAGCTGGCACGCGGCGATCTGCTCCTCGAGCGCGGCGGCGGAGCCGGCGCGCGTCTCGATGAGCAGGGCGGCGGCGCCCTCCACGAGGCCGCGCAGCTCGGGCGGCATCCCCGGCTTCCCCTCCACGGCGCGCAGGGACGCGCGATCCATGAGCTCGACGGCAGCGACCGGGCCGCCGGCGAGGAGCTGGGTGGCGCGAGCCGCCTCGCCGATGTCGGGGAAGAAGGCGAGCGCGCTGGCCTTGTGCGGCTGCTCCTCGACCGTGCGGTAGGTGATCTCGGCGATGAAGGCGAGCGTCCCCTCCGAGCCGACGAGGAGGTGCAGCAGGATGTCGATCGGATCCTCGAAGTCCACGAACGCGTTGAGCGCGTAGCCGGTCGTGTTCTTGATGCGGAACTTCTCGGCGATGCGCGCGCGGAGCGCGGGGTCGGCGCGGATCTCGTCGCGGATCTCCGCGAGGCCGCGCACGAGCTCGGGGCGGGCGCTGGCGAGCCGCGCGCGCGACTCGGGGTCGGCGGTGTCGAGGGCGGTCCCGTCCGCCAGGACCACCTTCATGCTCTCCACGGTGCGGTAGGTGTTCTGGGCCGTCCCGCAGCACATGCCGGAGGAGTTGTTCGCGGCGATGCCGCCCACCATGCACGCGCCGATCGAGGCGGGGTCGGGGCCGAGCTTTCGCCCGTACGGCGCGAGCGCGAGGTTCACGTCGGCGCCGATGACGCCGGGCTCGCAGACGACGCGCGTTCCCCCGTCCAGCACGGAGAGCCCGCGGAAGCCCCCCGCGACGAGCGCGAGCACGGAGTCGGAGATGGACTGGCCCGAGAGGCTCGTGCCCGCCGCGCGGAAGGTCACGGGCAGCCCGAGCGCGCCGGTCTCGGAGAGGAGGCGGGCGACCTCGTCGGCGGACCGGAGCTGCACGACGAGCTTCGGGATGAGCCGATAGAAGCTCGCGTCCGTGCCGAACGCGAGGCAACGGAGCGGATCGGCGATGATCCGATCGCCGGGGAGGTGCACGGCGAGGATGTCGTGGAGCCGCCGGTACGGCCCGGGCAACGTGCGGATGTCCTTGCGCTCGGCCATGAGTCTCGAGACTCCAGCACCTCCGGTCCGCCCCGCCTCGCGGCAAGTGGGCGACCGGCGCTCCGCGTCGTGCGTCCGGTCGTACGCACGGGTTGATCGGTATGCCAAGAAATGGCGACCCCGTGCGCGGTCCGGACGGGGCCGCAGGAGCGCCGCGCCGCGTCACGCGCGCGCCGCCGCGCGTCACGGAGACGCGCCCGGAACGGGATCCTCCGCCCCAGGCGGGCGGGTGGGCCCCAGGCGGCAGGGCTCGAGCCCGCCTGCTCTCGCGACGGCGTCAGGGGAGGCGCGACTCCCGGTCGAGGAGCTCGGCGCGGGTGCGGCGCCGCGGTGTGAGAGGGTCACTCGAGCGGAGCCAACTGCCCCGCGGTGGGCTCAGCTCAACAGAACCAGGACTCGGTGAGGCGCGGCACCCGCCGCTGGTCCGGGGCGAGCACGCGGACGTGGCCATGGGGTCGCCCGGCCGAGGCGAGCGCGAGCGCCTTCACCCGGGCGACCGTCGCGAGGGGAGGCTCGCCCGAGGTCGACCCGGCCGCCACCTCCGCCGCCACCCGCGCCTGCAGCGAGTCCATGCGCGGGTCGGGGTGGCGCCAGCGCCAGGTGAGCCCCGCGGCGTCGAGCCCGTCGAACGGGATGCTCGGCTCGCCCTCGAGCAGCGAGCCCGGCGGGACGAGCAGCCGGATCGAGAGCTGGACGGGGTCGAGGTTCTGCATCCACCCGCGCGCCTCGAGGAGGTCGAGGAGCTCCAGGTAGTCGTCGAGCGTCGCCCAGGGGGTGAACGGGAGGAGCGAGGGGCGCAGCGGCACGCCCGACGCGGCCGCGAGCTCGAACGCGGCGAGCGCGTCGGCCCGGGTGTGGCCCTTCGCGAGCCTGGAGAGGACCTCGTCGGAGAACGACTCGACCGCGGAGGTCACGAACAGCGCCCCGTGCCCGGCGAGCTCGCGGAGCGCAGCCGGCGCGCCGAGGAGGTGCTCGACCTTGGCGGTGAAGTCGAACGTGAGCGCCGGGAAGCGGGCGTGGATCGCGCGCGCGACGCGGAGCGCGTGCGCGGGGCCGTTCAGGAAGTCCGGATCGCCGAAGGTGACGTGCTCCACGCCCTGCGCCACCTGGCGGGCGACGTCCTCCACGACCGCCTCGACGGGGACCGCGAAGAAGCGCCCGTCGTAGACGGCCGGGAGCGGGCAGTGCCGGCAGCGGTGCTTGCAGCCGCGGCTCGCCTCCGTGTAGCCGGCGAGGCGGAGCGCGCCGTCGGCCCCTGCGAGCCGCGCGTAGCGCTCGGGTGGCGGGAGCCCCTCGCGGCTCGGGACGGGGTAGTCGAGCCGGCGCCGGAGCGCCGCCGCGCCGCCGCGCTCCACGAACCGGTCGAGCGGCGCGCCCTGCTCGATCGCGCGCGCGAGCAAGACGAGCTCCTCGTCGGACTCCCCGCCGAGCACCGCCGCCGCGCCGGCGGCGACGAGCAGGTCGGCGTTGAGGGGCGCGTAGACCCCGTGGAAGCAGAGGACGGCGCCGGGGGCGAGGGCGCGGATCCGCGCCGCGGCCTTGAGGCCGAGCACGAGCGCGGTGTGCATCGGGACCGACAGCGCCACGAGCCGCGCGCGCCGCACGCGGGCGGGGTCGAGGCGCTCGACCGCGTGGTCGCGCGCCGCGGGCGCGAAGCCGGCGCGCTCCAGGAACGCCTTGGGGAGGGCCACGCCGTGCGGCGCGTGCCCGAGCTCGTAGGTGGAGACGAGCAGGATGTCGCCGGGAGAGCGCACGCGGTGCACCCGTGACCGAGCCGCCGGAACGGCCCGGACGCGTCGAGACGATCCGCGCTAGCCCTTCGAGCGGGGCGGGCGGTAGTCGGGCGGGAGCTGCGCGCCCTCGCTGAAGAAGAACTGCTCCGCCTGCTGGTACAGGATCTCGCTCGTCCGCGGATCGGCGGGCGAGAGCCGGTACTCGTTCATGATCATCTTGAAGTGCTCGAGCCAGAGCTTCCAGGCGTCCTGCGAGATCGAGTCGTAGATCCGCTGCCCGAGCTCGTTCGGGAAGGGCTTGAAGGTGAGCCCCGGCAGCTCCTTGCCGAGCTTCTTGCACATCACCATGCGAGCCATTCCGTCTCCTTGCCCCGAGGGTTCGTAAGAGGCGAGGAACATAAGCGATCTCCCGGCGGGATGCACGCCTGCACGCCAGGGTGAGGGCGGGCGCCGCCGTCGCGGCGCCCCCATGCGCCGCGGCCCCGGCGAGCGCACGTCGGGCGCTCGGTCGGGGCCGCGAACGGGGCACGGAGGTTCAGGAGAGGAGGGACGTCGGCGAGACCGCCAGCGCCTTCGCGAGCGACTCCAGCGTGTCGAGCGGCGGCGTGCGCTGCCCGCGCTCGAGCATCGAGATGTACGAGACCGAGAGGCCCGCCTTGGCGGCGAGGGCTTCCTGGGAGAGCTTGCGGCGGAGCCGCTCGCTCTTGAGGTTCACTGCGAACTTGTCTGCGAGACCTGGCATCTGATTGCGACTCCTGCGAGCTGCCCCCCGAGGTGAGTTGCGGAATCCGCAAGGCAACTTTGCGCGTTCCGCACCGAGAGCAATACCACCATGAGCGCGGGGTGGCCAGAGATGACGTCGAGAGGAACTGTCCCCCGTCCGCGCGACCCGGGGAAGAAAGTCGAAGCCCGGCGCGTGGCGCAGTCAGCGGTCGCGCGGAGCGCGGGGCGAGGCGCTTCGCGACGCTCCGCGCGCCCTGCGCTCGCGGCTTCGCACCGAGTGAAGCTCCCCCATCATGGCTCGGGGGGAGCCTGTAGGAGCACGGTCTCGACCTCGGCGCCGCGGGCCAGCCGCGAGCGCCCGGCAGGCAGCACCACCAGTGCATCGTGGCCCGCGACCGAGGTGAGGTGGCCGGAGAGCTGGGTGCGGAGCGGCTCGACGACGAGGCCGCCTGCGCGCCGCCGGACCCGAGCGCGCAGGTACACCGTGAGCTGGGCCGGCTTCTCCTGCGCGGCGGCGAGGCGGGCCCTGACGGTGGTCCGGCCGCTCCCGGGGAGGCCGGCGAGGGCGCGGAGCGCGGGCCGGGCGAACAGCTCGAACGTCACGAGCGCGCTCGCCGGGTTGCCCGGCAGCCCGAACACCGCCGTGCGATCCCACAGCCCGAAGGTGAACGGCTTCCCCGGCCGCATCGCGACCTTCCAGAAGTCGAGCCGGGCCCCGGCGCGCTCGAGCGCGGCGCGGACGAGGTCGCGCGCGCCGACCGAGACCCCGCCCGTCGTGACGAGCGCGTCGAGCCCGCGCGCCGAGCGGAGGGCGCGGGCGAGCGCGTCCGGCGCGTCGCCGGCGATCGGGAGCAGCAGCGGATCGCCGCCCGCCTCGCGCACCGCCGCCGCGAGGGCGGGGCCGTTCGACTCGTGGATCTGCCCGGGCCCGGGCGCGCGGCCGGCGGGCACGATCTCGTCGCCCGTGGGCAGGATCGCGACGCGGGGGCGGCGATGAACGGCGAGCTCGCTCCGGCCGAGGCCGGCCGCGCGCCCCACGAC